>JALQXR010000165.1:0-3679 GCA_023263105.1 Marivivens sp.
CAAGCCACATCGACGTCACCAACCCCAATGCCGTGCCCAACAACAAGACGCCGAACAGCCCGTCGCCCACGTCCAGATTTGCCTTGATCGCCGGAATATAGGCTGCGAAACAGCCCCAATAGAGCCCCAACGCCGCAAAGGCGACCGAGGTCCGCGAAGACAGTCTGATGGCGCTGATAACCGACATGGCCGCCACCTTTGACGTGGCCGTACTGCGGGCGCAAGCGTTGTCTGGACCGGAAATGGCTGAAATCTGCACCAGCCGCGCCGAGCCCTATGATTTTTCGCTTTCCAAGCGCGGGATTCCCCCCTATAGCCCCAGCTTCGTCGGACCGCACACCCTTGGAGGGCGGTCCATAGTCTAGATGGAGAAAACCATGGCTCGTGAGATCCCCGATCTTCACGCCACGGTACGGACGGGGACAGGCAAGGGGGCCGCTCGTCAAGCTCGCCGTAATGGCGACGTACCTGGCATCGTATATGGCGGAGGCGCTGACCCGCTCGCCGTCAATTTTGAATTCAACAAACTGCTGCAGCGCCTTCGGGCCGGTCGCTTCATGTCGACGCTCTTCAACCTGAAGGTTGAAGGTCAGGACGACGTGCGCGTGATCTGCCGTGGCGTCCAGCGTGATGTCGTTAAGGACCTTCCGGTCCACATCGACTTTATGCGCCTCAAGCAGACCAGCCGCGTGAACGTTTTCGTCCACGTCGACTTTGAAAACCACAAAGCTGCTCCCGGCATCAAAAAGGGTGGCGTGCTGACTGTGGTTCGTCCGGAAGTCGAACTGAACGTTCTGGCAGGCGACATCCCCGATCACGTCACTGTCGACCTGACCGGTCTGGAAGTCGGCGACGTCATCCACATCAACGATGTGAAGCTTCCCGAAGGCGTGCGTCCGACGATCGAACGCAACTTCGTGATTGCCAACATCTCGGCTCCGTCGGGTCTGCGTTCGGCAGAAAACGAGAGCGATGAAGATGAGACCGAAGAAGAAGAAGGCGGAGAGGAGTAATCCTCTGCCTCCCTTTTCGGGACCAATGCGCGGGGCCTTCGGGCCCCGTTTGCATTTCCGGCGGGCCTAGGCGCCGGACTCGGGCAGGCTGCCGCCAAGCGAGCGAACCAGTTCGGCCATATCGTCCGGAAGTGGCGCGGCAAAGCGGAGCATCTCTTTGGTGACCGGATGTTCAAAGCCCAGTGTCGCCGCGTGCAACGCCTGACGCGGAAAATCGAGAGCCGCAGCCTGACCGGCTTCGCCCACGGCTTTCACATTCAGCTTTCGCCGCCCGCCATAAACGGGGTCACCGACCAGCCCGTGACCGGCGTGGGCCAGATGTACGCGGATCTGGTGGGTCCGGCCTGTCTCTAGCCAGCATTCGATCAGCGCCGCGACCGGAGGCGTCCCCAAGGGGCTGACGATCCGCGCCCGCGTGACCGCGTGGCGCCCCGTCTCGAAACTGACGGCTTGCTTTTGGCGGTCGGTCTTGTGGCGCCCAAGTCGAGTCTGCAGCTTTAGGATATTGCCCGGCTCAAAGCTTGCGCCCTTGACGCCGTGGACCCGCGGATCGTTCTGGTCGGGCACCCCGTAGCAAACCGCAAGGTAGTGCCGCTCGACGCTGTGTTTTTCGAACTGCTGGGCCAGCCCGTGATGCGCGCGGTCGGTTTTGGCCGCGACCAGCAGGCCGCTGGTTTCCTTGTCGATGCGGTGCACGATACCGGGTCGCTTTGCGCCGCCTACACCCGACAGGCTTTCCCCGCAGTGATGGATCAGCGCGTTCACCAGCGTGCCATCCGGCGTGCCCGGAGCCGGATGCACGACCATGCCCGCGGGCTTGTTCACGACGATCAGGTCGTCGTCCTCATAGACCACGTCCAACGCGATATCCTGACCGGCGATGTGGCTGTCCTGCGCCTCTTCGACGGTGATCGCGATCCGGTCGCCTTCCGAGGTCCGGAACCGCGGATTGGTGATCGGCTCGCCGTTGACGGTAACCGCACCGTCTTCGATCAGCTTGCCCAGCCGCGACCGCGACAAAGACGCCTCGTCTGGCACATCTCGCGAAAGCGCCTTATCAAGGCGGGCGGGCGGATCCTCTTCGATCCGGAAAGTGACAAGGACGTGTGGCATATGAACGATACCGGCCCGAACGAAGACGCTCTGCCGCCTCAGCTAGTTTTCCTCAAGCGGCTGGTAACCGCCCTTGGCGTGGTGATGATTGCGGGCTTCCTAGTCCTAATTGCAGCGCTTGTCATCCGCCTGAACGCGGAGCCGCTGCCCTTGCCGGACCGGATCGCCCTGCCCGACGGTGTGGCCGCCGTGGCGTTTACGCAAGGCACGGATTGGTTCGCCGTGGTGACCGACGACGACCGCATCCTGATCTACGACCGCGCGACGTCGCAGTTGCGGCAGACCGTGGTCGTCGAATGATCGGAATGTCGGGGAATGGTACCGCCTCCCTGGCTTGAACAGGGGACCTCTGGATCCACAATCCAGCGCTCTAACCAACTGAGCTAAGGCGGCACTGTGTGCGGCAGATACCCAACGTGTCTCGGGATTGCAAGACCATCAAAGCGTAATTTTCCACGTCTGCTCGACCAGATCGACACCGTAGTTGTGGACCGGCGCGCTGCTTGCGATCGTCCATCCCGCGCGCTTGTACAGCAGGCAGGCCGCGCGGTGGCTTTCGTGGGTCCAGAGCGTCATGTCGGCGTATCCGGCGTGGCGCGCGAACTGCATGCAGGTGTCCAGCAGGTGCCGCCCCACCCCCCTGCCCCGCGCGACAGGATCGACCAGAAACAGCCGCAGCTTGGCCGTCTGTTCCGATTGCGCGACGCAAAAGATGCTGCCCAGACGTTTTTCGTCATCTTCCGCCACCCAGCCGCGTTCGCGGGTCGCGTCGTGAGAGGCCAGAAAAGCCTTGATAATATCGGCAACCAGCGGTCCAAAGGTGTCGTCGAACCCTTCGTCGCGGGCATAAAGTGTGCTGTGACGCTCGACCAGCCAGTCGGCATCATCGCGGCGAAAGGGGCGAAGAATGATCGGATCCATGGCCCATTAGGCGCGCATCGCGCTTGATTCTCAAGCCTGCGCGGTCTAGTCCGACAGTTGGATTTCCGGAGGATATCATGGGTATCAACACCGAACGCGACGTCGAGGCAAACCTGCAGATCGGCCCCACCAGCGAAGGCATGGTCCGCCTGTTCATCGAAGGCGACGGAATCGAGATCCCGATGGACTTTGACCCCGAGGAAGCCGAAGAAATCGCCGAGGAAATCCGCGCCGCCGCGCAGGCTGCCCGCGCGATGAGCGGCAAGCGCCGGTAGTCAGCCCTCGGCCCAGCGGCGCAACAGGTTGCTGCGGGTTTTCGCAAGCCGGTCAAACAGCGCGCTCTTGCCGTCGCGCTCGAACACTTCGTTCACCGACAGGTCCAGATCGAACAGCATTTCGCGGGCTGCGGGGTCCTTGACCCAACTCGTGACCCAGCCCACCACGGCAAGACGCTCGCCGCGCGTGACCGGCTCGACCCTGTGCAGGGTGGTCGAAGGATAAAGCACCATGTCGCCTGCGTTCAGGCGCACGGTGCGCGCTTCGAATGTGTCTTCGATCACCAGTCCCGCGCCGTCGTAATCGGCAGGGTCCGAAAGCGCGAGAGTGAAGGACAGGTCGGTTCGGACACCGCC
>JALQXR010000165.1:3689-5220 GCA_023263105.1 Marivivens sp.
GATCGCGTCGTCGACGTGCAGGCCGTATTCCATCCCCGGCCGATAGCGTGACAGCAGCATCCGCCCAAAGGCCCGTGGACGCGCCGCCGAGGCAAAGACCGGATTGGCCAGAAGCGCCTGCTGGACTTTCGCGAAAATCGCCGCCCTCTCGGGGCTGTCGGTGGCTTGCTCGTTGTTCTTGACTGTGGCCGCGAACCGCCCCGCGGTGGCGCGCCCGTCTTGGAACGGGATCGCCGAGGCGGTGGCCCGCAGCGCCTTTGCATCGGCCTGCGACAGGACATCGCCAAGAACCATGATCATCGCTCAGCCTTTCATCGCAAGCAGCGCGAATTCCATCCGTGCCGCGGCGGCATAGATGATCGACGCATCGACCTGCATGTCACCCTCGCCAGAGACCGTGCCATAGGCATCCATCGCCTCGGCTAGATAGGTCTGCATCTGGGCGGCGGTGGCGGCGACGGCGATGTCCTCTGAACCGGTCAAGCGCGCCAGTTCGCCCGCGATGACGGTCACAAAGCCCCAGCTGTCCTGATACTCCTTCACATCCACCAGAACACCCGCCTCGAAGGACGCCTCGTATTCTTCGGCTGCGGTCTTTGTCAGGCTCACCAGCGCGGCCAGTTCGGCCCGCGGGTCGGCAACATAATCGCGGGCCTCGGCCAGTTCGTGCGCCAGTTCGTCATAGGCCGCAACGACCGTAGCCGCATCCGCGCCTGCTTCGGCGGCAGCGCTCATTTCAACCAGAATGTCGTAGACTTCGTCCAGACCCAGCTCTTGCAGTTCGTCGGCGACGGCATCGTATTTCTCGACGATGGGATGACCGATGTGGACGGTGCCCAAAGCGGTCTCACCGGCTTGATACAGCGCGACGCCGGCGGCGGCATGGCCCTGAATGAACGCGATGTCGGCCAGAAAATCGATCGCTTCGTCGCCGGTCGGGGCTGCGCCTTCGCCGCCTTCACCGCCCTCGCCGCCTTCGACAAGGATCAGCGGCACAGCGGATGCGGACGGGGCCAGCTGCGACAGGGTCGAGCCAGCGGGCACCAGCGACGCGGGCGCGGCGGCGGCAGAGCCGGCACCCATCACGGCAACCGCCGAAGCAGCGGCTCCTAGGGTGATCCAACGGCGGGGCGAGGTTTCTCGCGGGGTGGATTTGGTCATTGCGAACTCCGATTCCTGACAAAATCAGTCAGTAATATGCCGCGAGCAGCCCGTCAATTATATTCCTGACAAAAACACTCTAAATAAACGCTGCGGTCCCGGGGTCGCGCGCCGCGTGATGCCGGAGCGCCGCGTGACGGGCGAATTTATGCGTCATGACCTTGCGCCGCGCGGGGGCGAGCTTTGACTCGGGGGCCATCCGGATGATCTCTGCCCCGTAGCCGTCCGCGACGATCAGGCCCGAGTCGTCGGGCAAAAGCTCGGTCGGGAAATCGGTATCCACAGCCCAGAAGAACCGGTCGCACCACTCTAGATAGCCCTGCCATTTGCTGTCGGACACATAATCCGCACGACCGGATTTACACTCGAT
>JALQXR010000166.1 GCA_023263105.1 Marivivens sp.
CGATGATCTTTTCGACCTGTTCGCGGTTCTCGACCTCTTCCCGCTCGGCGCGGCCCTTCCAGAGGGCTTGGGCGAACATGCCGGCGGTCATGCGGGTCAGGCGGCCGGTCATGATGTTGTCCAGCACGCTCATCCCGTCGAACAGCGCGATGTTCTGAAAGGTCCGCGCGACGCCGTGGCGGGCGACCTGATAGGGGCGAAGCTGGGGGCGCGGCTGCCCACGAAAGAGGATCTGCCCTTCCTGCGGAACATAAAAGCCCGAGATGATGTTCAGCATCGACGACTTGCCCGCCCCGTTGGGGCCGATGATCGCGCGGATTTCGCCTTCGCGGATGTCGAAGGAGATGTTCTTGATCGCCTCGACCCCGCCAAAGCGCAGGGTGATGTTCCGCAGGTCCATCAACACGCCGCCAATGGTGCGGCCGTCTGCGGTGACGTAGCTGTCTTCTGTCACGGTGGGTCCCTTCTTGGTCGGGCCGGAGTTGGTCTGTGCTGCGTCGGACATCAGGCGGCCGCCTTGGACTTGGGCGACACTTTCGCCGAGTGGATCAGAAGCGTCGCTTTGATCTTGCCTTTGCGGCCGTCCTCATAGGTGACCTCGGTTTCGGTGTAGACGTCGTCCGACCCGTCGTAGAGCGCGTCGATCAGGTCCTCGAATTTCTCTTCGATGATCCGGCGACGGACCTTGCGGGTGCGGGTCAGTTCACCGTCGTCGGCATCCAGTTCCTTGTGCAGCACTAGGAACCGGTGGATCTGGCATCCCGACAACATCGCGTCCTGCGCGACAGAGCGGTTAACCTCTTCGACATGGCTCAGGATCATGTCGCCGACCTGCGGGTGCTGGCTGAGTTCCTGATAGCTGGAATAGGCGATGTTGTTACGCTCGGCCCAGCTACCGACCGCGTTCAGGTCGATGTTGATAAAGGCCACACATTCGGAACGCGCGTTGCCAAAGACCACTGCCTCTAGGATCGAAGGGTAGAATTTCAGTTTATTTTCAACGTACTTGGGCGCGAACAGGCTGCCGTCGGCCATTTTCCCGACGTCCTTGGCTCGGTCGATGATCCGCAGGTGGCCGGTGCCTTCTTCGAAAAAGCCCGCGTCGCCCGTCGCCACCCAGCCTTCGGCGTCTTTGGTGTCCTTGGTGCTGGCGGGGTTCTTGTAGTATTCCACGAAGGTGCCGGGCGAGCGGTAGAAGACCTCTCCGCTGTCCGCGATCTTTACCTCGACGCCCGGAGACGGCACGCCGACCGTGTCCGACCGGACCTCTCCGTCGGGCTGCTGGGTGATAAAGACCGACGCCTCGGTCTGGCCGTACAGCTGTTTGAGGTTGATCCCGAGCGAGCGGTAGAAATCAAAGATCTCGGGGCCGATCGCTTCGCCTGCGGTATAGCCCACGCGGATACGGCTGAAGCCCAGCGTGTTTTTCAGCGGGCCATAGACCGTCAGTTCGCCGATGGCGTATTTGATCCGGTCCCAGAGGCCGACTTTTTCGCCCGACAGGATGGCGGGTCCGACTTTTCGGGCGTGGGCCATGGCGCGGTCGAACATCCGGCGCTTCAGCCGGCCTGCGTCCTCCATCCGGATCATGACGTTGGTCAATTGACCTTCGAACACGCGCGGCGGAGCAAAGAAATAGGTCGGCCCGATTTCGCGCAGGTCGATCATCATCGTGGTTTCGTTTTCGGGGCAGTTCACGCAGAACCCCGACCACGTCGCCTGCCCTACGGAAAAGATGAAATCGCCGACCCAAGCCATCGGAAGGTAGGCAAGGATTTCTTCCTTTGATCCCAAGGTGTCGAAATCACAGGAATTTTTCGAAGTCTCGATGATGTTGCGGTTCGACAGGACAACGCCCTTGGGGCGGCCCGTGGTCCCCGAGGTATAGAGCATGACGCAGGGATCATCATAACCAAGAGCGGCGATGCGGGCGTCCAGTTCCGCTTCGAAGCGGTGGTGGGCGGCGCGGCCTTCGGCCACAACATCGCTAAGCGCGTTCATGCGGGAATGGTCGTATTTCCGCAGACCCCGCTTATCAAGATAGACCAGCTGCTCGACCGTTTTGACGGTTTGCTGGACCTCGATGACCTTATCGACCTGTTCCTGATCGCCGCAGATCACGAACCGCGCGCCGCAGTGTTCCATCACATAGGACATCTCATCTGCGCCGGCGTCCTGATAGAGCGGAACCGGCACGGCGCCGCACATCTCTGCCGCGATCATCGCCCAATACAGCGCGGGCCGGTTGCGGCCGACGATGGCGACAAAGTCACCTTTGTTCAGACCCAGCGCCAAGAACCCCATCGCCAGAGCGCGGGTCTCGGAATGGGCCTCGGCCCAGGTCCAGGTCTGCCAGATGCCGAATTCCTTTTCGCGATAGGCGGCACGGTTTGCCAGCGCCGTCGCGTTGCGGGCCATGAGCGCGGGGATCGAGGCGGGCTCGCGGTTGGTCATTCAATCCTCCCTTGGGCCCGCATGACGCAGGTCCCTGTGGTCCGCGGGTGGTGCGGCACACGTCGTTTCGTCACACTCTGGAGCGGAAGCGTTGCACGACTTTTTCCGAAACCTTACGAATTGTAACAGCGTCATTTTTGGTTGGGCGGACACCGCGGGCGGTGTTAGCCATGACCCCAGGAGGACGACAATGGCCCCAACAGAAAAGGATCGCGCCACCCAGGCACAGGCGGGATTGATGCGGACGGGGCTTGACCTCATTCCGCAGGCTTTGTCGATCTTTGACAGTGACTTACGGCTGGCGGTCTGCAATCGCCGCTACCAAGAGATGTTCGATCTCGAACCCGCCTATGTGACCGCCGGTGTCGGCTTTGAGGATACGATCCGCTACCTTGTCCAGCGCGGAGAATACGGCGAAATCGACGACGAGGAAGAGGCCGTTCGTGGTCGCGTCGTGGCCGCGCGCGCCTTTGTGCCGCATTATCTGGAACGCCAGCGCCCGAATGGCACGTGGCTGTCGGTCGAAGGCTTTCCCCTGCCTCAGGGCGGCTGGGTGACGGTCTATACCGACATCACCGAAGTCCGCGTCCAGCAGCAGATGCTACGGGCCCGTTCTGCCGAACTCTCGGAACAGCTTTTGTCGAACACGGAACGTCTGTCGGTCACAAACCGCCAGCTTCAGGCCGCGAACACCGCGCTGTCGACGGCGCAATCCGAATTGACCGAAATCGCCGCCCGCGCGCGGCTGACCACGGAAATGATGCCCGCCCATATCGCCCATGTGGACCGGTCACTGGACTACACCTTTACCAACCGGCGGCTGCCGTCGGTGATCCCGGGGACACCGGCCCAGATCATCGGCCAGCACATCAAGTCCGTTCTGGGCTCGGACACCTTTAACGTCATTCACGAAAACCTGCTGGGGGCGTTAGAGGGCAAAGAGTCAGTCCGCGAATTCACCGATGGCGTGTCGGGGCGGCGCATCCGCTCGGCGTTCACCCCCGACCAGGTAGCCGGAGGCCCGATCAACGGCGTCTACATCCTGTCGATGGACATCACTCAGGAAACCCAGTCCCGCGCCATCGTCACCCAGACCCGCAAACGCGAACTTGCAGCACAGCTCACCTCCGGACTGGCGCATGATTTCGCGAATCTGCTGACCATCATCCTTGGCCTACAGCAGCGCATGATGAAACATGACCTCCCCCCCGAAGTCCGCGATTACGTCGGTTCGACCGTGGCGGCGGCGCGGCGCGGTGGCACGTTGCTGGACCGGATCGCCGCCATTTCGGGCAAACGAAAGATCCAGCCGGTGGCGGTCCATATGCCGGAATTCCTGAAGGATCTGAGCATCATGGCAGAGGCCGCCCTGCCCGAAGGGATCACCTTTGAAACCGCGATTCGGGGGATCGACCGGCCCCTTCTGCTGGACCGCGACACTTTGCAGGATTCCCTGCTGAACCTGATCCTGAACGCTCGCGATGCGATCGTGGACCATGCGGGCAAGGCCGGTGGCCGCATCCGGCTCGAAGTCGCGCCGGTCCATGACACCTGGGTCGAATTGCGCATCACCGACACGGGCGGCGGATTTTCCGCAGACGCGCTTGGCTCGGCGTTTGATCCGTTCTTTACCACCAAGGGGGGCGAAGGCTCGGGGTTGGGCCTGTCGATGGTGTTCGACCAGACGTCTCTGCTGGGCGGCACGGTCTGGCTGCAGAACCAGGCGACGGGCGGGGCAAAGGTGTCGATCCGCCTGCCCTACCGCGAAGCGCCGCCTGCGATGACGGGCGGGCTGGTTCTGCTGGTGGATGACAGCGACGACATCCGCGAATCCGTCCGCGAGATGCTGCGCGGGATGGGCCACACGGTGATCGAGGCCAGCAGCG
This sequence comes from Marivivens sp., assembly GCA_023263105.1. GTDB lineage: Bacteria > Pseudomonadota > Alphaproteobacteria > Rhodobacterales > Rhodobacteraceae > JALQXR01. Next base: position 4,341 of record JALQXR010000166.1, read on the forward strand.
CCGAAGAGGCCGAAACCCTTGCCGCCCTGCCCGATATCGACCTCGTGCTGACCGACCTCAAGCTTAGGGGCGGACGCAGCGGGCTTGATCTTGCGGACGGGCTGCGCGCGGCGGGGCTGGGGCCCACGGGCATCATGACATCTGCCGCTCCGGCCGACCCCTTGCGGGCCGAGGCAGCAAGCCGCTACGCTCTGCTTCCGAAACCATTCGACGCCGCCACGCTTGCGCGGTTTCTGCCGACCGTAAACGGATGACCATGCAGCCGCTGATCGCCATTCTCGACGACGAACCCGACATCCGGATGATGCTGACCGATGCGCTGACCGAAGCAGGTTTCCGCACGGTGAGTTTTGGCCGCGCCACCGAATTCGAAGCCGCGCTAAAGCGCCAGTCGCCGGATCTTTGCCTTGTGGATCTGGGCCTGCCGGACCGCGACGGCCTGTTGCTGGTGCACAAGCTCGCTCTCGAGTCCGGCGCGGCGATCATCATCATTTCCGGCCGAAGCGAGGTGCAGGACAGGGTGATGGGTCTGGAAATGGGGGCCGACGACTATATCATCAAACCCTTCGCCCCCTCCGAGATCGTAGCCCGCGTGCGCGCCCGATTGCGCAGGTCGCGCGGCACCTCAGAGCAGGGCCCGTCGCGCGCACGTTTCGACGGCTGGACCGTTCATTTCGACCGGTTTGTCCTGCAACCCGACAAGGGGCCAGAGGTGTCGCTGTCGAACGCCGAAGGCCAAGTGTTGCGGATGTTTCTGGAAAACCCGAAACGGCTGATTTCCCGCGCCCAGATGCAAGAGGCCCTAGGCGGCGCTGCGGGCGAAAGCTTTGATCGCGCGATGGATGTCCGCATATCGCGGCTTCGCACGAAACTGGGCGA
>JALQXR010000167.1 GCA_023263105.1 Marivivens sp.
TCCCTGTTTGCGCCCCGGAGTGATCCGACCTCCTCCTCCCTGATCGGATCACGACCTCGGCACCGGCATCTACCTCCTCCCTTTGGATGCTGGGCCATGTCATAGACAGAGCGCCTCCTCCCTGGCCCTCTGAGACACGTTACGGCGGCGCCCCTCCTCCCTTGGGCGCCGCCGTTTTCGTTTCAGCACGGGGGTTTGCGCGGACCGCGGGGCGGGATATGTCGGTGCGACGACGACAGGAGACCCCGATTCCATGGACCAGACACTTTTCATCGCGCTTGTGGGGTTCGCCTTTGTGAGTTCGATCACGCCGGGCCCGAACAACATGATGTTGCTGGCCTCTGGCGCGAATTACGGGTTTCGCCGGACGCTGCCGCATCTTTTGGGCGTGAGCTTTGGCCATGCGTTCATGATTGTTGTGGTCGGACTGGGCCTGATTCAGGTCTTTGACGCCTACCCCATCACGCTGCAAATCATGAAATGGGGCTCTGTCGCCTATCTGATCTACCTGTCATGGAAAATCGCCAATGCCGCGCCGAAAAAGGCGGATGGCTCGGTGACCGAAGGCAAACCCTTTACCGCGCTGCAAGCCGCCGCGTTCCAGTGGGTCAATCCCAAGGGCTGGTTCATGGCCCTGACCGCGCTGTCGGCCTATACCGCCACCCACGACCTGATCGGCGTGGTGACCGTGGCCGTGGTCTTTGCGATGACGAACCTGCCCAGCTGCACGGTCTGGGTCACCATGGGTCAACAGATGCGGCGGTTCCTGACTTCTCCGGGACGGCTGCGCGCGTTCAACTGGACGATGGCGGTGCTGCTGATCCTGACCCTGATCCCGATCCTGCAGGGGCACTAGGCCCTAAAACGGCACGTCCCGCGCCTCGGCCGCCGGAACGACAAAGCGGGCGACGACTTTCTTTGTGCCGGCCTTGTCGAATTCGATATCCAGCTTGTCGCCCTCGATCTCCATCACTTCGCCATAGCCGAATTTCTGGTGAAAGACGCGGTCCCCGATGACGAAGGAACTGTCGGCCTGAAGGTCGATGGTGATCCCCCGCGCTTCGTTCGGAGCGGCAAGCCCGCGGGACTGGCTTCTGGTTTGCAGGCGCTTCCACCCCGGAGAGTTATAGACGTCCGCCCGCGCGGCGCGGTCGACGATGGTCGGCTCAGACGCCGCCGCACCGAAACCGCCGCCATAAAGCCCCGACGGCGTCATCACATCTATATGGTCCTCGGGCAGTTCGTCGATGAACCGGCTGGGAAGCTGGCTTTGCCATTGGCCATAGACGCGGCGATTGGCGGCAAAGGATATCGTGCAGACCTCTTCGGCGCGGGTGATGCCGACATAGGCAAGCCGCCGCTCTTCCTCGAGTCCCTTCATCCCGCTTTCGTCCATCGACCGCTGCGACGGGAATAGCCCGTCCTCCCACCCCGGTAGAAAGACGGCAGGGTATTCAAGCCCCTTGGCCGCGTGCAGGGTCATCAGGGTAACTTTTTCCTCGGCGTCGTCGCTTTCGTTGTCCATGATCAACGCGACGTGTTCCAGAAAGCCCTGAAGCGTGTCGAAGCTTTCCAGCGCCTTCACCAGTTCCTTCAGGTTTTCCAGACGGCCCGCCGCCTCGGGCGTTTTGTCGTTTTGCCACATCGTCGTGTAGCCGGATTCATCAAGGATCATTTCGGCCAGTTCGACATGGGTGTCCTGTTCGGCGCGAAGCTGACCGTGCCAGCGGTCCAGCGCCTCGACCAGGAGTCCCAGTTCCCGCAGACCTTTGCCCCCCAAAAGCCGCCCCTGAACGACCAGCCGCGCCCCTTCGACAAGGTTCACGTCATTGGCGCGCGCGGTGCGCTGGATGGTCTGGACCGCCTTGTCGCCCAAACCCCGCTTTGGCGTGTTGACGATGCGTTCAAAGGCCAAGTCGTCGTCCTGACTGACCACCAGCCGGAAATAGGCCATGGCGTCGCGGATTTCCAAACGCTCGTAGAAGCGCGGGCCGCCGATCACGCGGTAGGGCAGACCGATGGTCAGGAACCGGTCTTCGAAGGCGCGCATCTGGTGGCTGGCACGAACCAGAATCGCCATGTGATCCAGCGAAATCGGGGACATGCCGCGGGTGCCACGCTGCATCGCCTCGATTTCCTCGCCGATCCAGCGGGCCTCTTCCTCGCCGTCCCAATGGCCGATCAGGCGGACTTTCTCGCCCTCCTGCGACTCGGTCCAGAGTGTTTTGCCCAGCCGCCCCTTGTTGGCCGCGATGACCGCGGATGCCGCGCCAAGGATATGGGGTGTGGACCGATAGTTCTGCTCCAGCCGGACCACCTTTGCCCCCGGAAAATCCTTTTCGAAACGCAGGATGTTGCCGACCTCGGCCCCGCGCCAGCCGTAGATCGACTGGTCGTCGTCGCCCACGCAACAGATGTTCTTATGCCCGCCCGCCAGCAGCCGCAGCCACAGGTACTGGGCGACGTTGGTGTCCTGATATTCGTCCACCAAGATATAGCGGAACCAGCGGCGATACTGGTCCAGCACGTCGTCGCGTTTCTGAAAGATCGACACGACATGCAGCAGGATATCTCCGAAATCGACGGCGTTCAGGTCCCGCAACCGCGCCTGATATTCGGCATAAAGCGCCACCCCGCGCCCGTCGAAGGCGGACGCCTCTTTCACCGGCACGGCGTCGGGCAGCCACGCACGGTTTTTCCAGTTGTCGATGATGCCGGAGAGCAGCCGCGCGGGCCATCGCTTGTCGTCGATATTATGGGCCGAGATAAGCTGTTTGAGCAGCCGGATCTGGTCGTCGGTATCAAGGATCGTAAAGTTCGACTTCAGATCGACCAGTTCCGCGTGACGGCGCAGGATCTTGACGCAAATGGCGTGGAACGTGCCCAGCCACGGCATGCCTTCGACCGCTTCGCCCAGCAGACGCCCGACGCGATCCTTCATTTCGCGGGCGGCTTTGTTGGTAAAGGTGACCGCAAGGATTTCGTTCGGACGCGCACGGCCCGTGGTCAAAAGATGCGCGATGCGCGTGGTCAGCGCCTTTGTCTTGCCGGTGCCCGCTCCGGCCAGCATCAGGACGGGGCCATCCAGAGCCTCGACCGCTTCGCGCTGCGCGGGGTTGAGCCCATCCATATAGGGGGCGGGACGCGCCGACATCATGGCGCGCTGGGACAGGGATAGTCCGCCCGAAGGCGGTGTATCAGAGGTGCTGCTCATGTCGTCAATCTAGCCTTGCAACTTGCGAAGGGAAAGACCAAGAGTTCATCGAATGTTCCCTATCGTGCACGACGGTTTGTTCGCTCTCCCGTTGACAGCCCTCGGGATCAGTCCATAGTCACCTGCAATTCCCAGGACTGGTCGATGTGCCGTCCCCATTCGGAGCCCCTACATGACCAGCAGTACCGACGCGATGCCCCAACCCGAGGCGCAGAACATCCGTCCGATCATCGCCTCGATCGGACTTTTGCTGCTGCTTGCCGCGCTGGACCAGACGATTGTGTCGACCGCGCTGCCGACGATTGTCGCGGATCTGGGCGGACTTGATCACCTGAGTTGGGTGATCACGGCCTATATCCTTGCCTCGACCATCGTCGCCCCGATCTACGGGAAAATCGGGGACCTCTACGGTCGCCGCAACACCGTTTTCGTGTCGGTCGGCCTGTTCCTGATCGGTTCGGCGGCTTGCGGGCTTGCCAATGATATGCTGACGCTGATCCTTGCGCGGGTGCTGCAGGGCGCGGGCGGCGGCGGGCTGTTTGTCCTTGCGCTTTCGGTGGTCGGAGAGATCATCCCCCCGCGCGACAGAGGCAAGGTGCAGGGCCTCTTTGCGGCGGTCTTCTCGCTTGCGTCGGTGGTCGGCCCGCTGATGGGCGGCTGGTTCGTCGAGGCATTCAGCTGGCACTGGATTTTCTTTATCAACATCCCGCTGGGTCTGGTTGCGCTGTTCGTCTTCGCGGCCTCGTTCAAACCCACCAGACACCGCGTGTCACACAAGATCGACTGGGCCGGAGCGGCAACCCTGTCGATTGCTCTGGCGTCGGTGACGCTGCTGACAACCTTGGGCGGCCGGAGCTTCGACTGGTCCTCGTCTGCGGCCCTTGGGCTTGCGGTTCTGACCGTCGGCGCGACCGCCGCTTTCATCTGGTTCGAATCCCGCGCGGTCGAGCCGATCCTGCCGCTGAGCCTGTTCAAACTGAACGTGTTCTGGGTGACCACTGTCGTCGGGCTGGTGATGGGTGCCGCGATGTTCGGCGCAATTGCCTTCATGCCGCTTTACCTGCAGATCGCCAAAGGCACCTCGCCCACGATGTCGGGCCTGCTGCTGATCCCGATGACCGTGGGTATCGTGATGTCATCGGCGATTTCGGGCCGCACGATGAGCCGCAGCGGCAAGTATCGCCGGTTGATGGTTGCAGGGACCGCGATCCTGTCTGTCGGCATGGTGCTGCTGTCCCGCCTGACGCCGGACACGACGCTGACCGTCTTCTGCCTAAAGCTCTGGACCGTCGGCTTTGGCCTTGGGTTCATTTTCCCCGTCATCACCGCAGCGGTTCAGAACGCGGTCGCCCGCGACGTGCTGGGCACCGCGACCGCAGCCGGTGTGATGTTCCGCCAGATCGGCGGCTCGCTGGGTGTGGCGGTTTTCGGGGCGATCTTTACCGCGCGGATGACCGACCGGATGGGCGAATTTACGGGCGGCGCCACGCCCGAGATCGGGCCGCAGATGATGGCCTCGATGCCGCCCGAGGTCCGGGCGATGGTCGGCGGAGTGGTGGCCGATTCGCTGTGGCCGGTGTATCTGATTGGCGCAGGGCTTGCGGCGCTTGGCTTTGTCTTTGCGCTCATGCTGGAAGAAATACCGCTGTCGGGCAAAGTCCCGACGGCCCCGACGGAATAGACCGACCCCAAAGATGGCCGAAGCCTCGTCTGCCCTACACAGCCGCTATCCGGCCATTTCCGACCTGAAAAAGCGGGCGCGGCGGCGCGTCCCGCATTTCGTCTGGGAATATCTGGACAGCGCGACCGGCACCGAGGCGACGCTCCTCCGCAACCGCGCCGCGCTGGACAGGATCCTGTTCGAGCCTTCGATCCTGCACGGCGAAATCGAGCCTCGGGTCGGGACCACGCTGCTGGGGCGGGACTATGCGCTGCCCATCGGCATGTCGCCTGTCGGCATGTCGGGGCTGATCTGGCCGGGG
>JALQXR010000168.1 GCA_023263105.1 Marivivens sp.
AAAGCCGACCAGCATCGCGTCCATGTCGAGGATCGACTTAAAGAACCCCGCGATGGGAATCGATCCGCCGCAGCCGATGTAGACGGCTTCGCGGTTCCATTCGTCGGTCAGCGCCTGCCGTGCGGCTTCGAATTCGCCGCGCGACGTGTCCATGACCGATGCGGGCGACCCTTCCAGGTCCTGATCCCATTTCACCTTCAGATCGGCGCCCAGACGGTCCTCGACGTGTTTGCGCAGCGCCTTGCGGAGCTTGTCGGGGTCCTGATCGCCCACCAGTCGGCAGGTGATCTTGCAATGGGCTTTCGACGGGATCACGGTTTTGGTGCCCGCGCCCTGATAGCCGCCCCACATGCCGTTGATTTCCAGCGTCGGGCGAGCCCAGTTCTGCTCCAGCACCGACCGGCCGGTTTCGCCATGCGAGACTGAATAGCCGACGTCGCCCAGATAGGCTTTTTCGTCGAAACCGCAGGTGTCCCAAGCCTTTAGCTGGTCGGCGGGGATCGCGGGCACGCCGTCGTAGAAGCCTTGGACCGTGACTTTGCCGTCTTCATCGTGGAACGACGACACGATCCGCGCCATTTCACGCAGCGGGTTCAGGCCCGGTCCGCCGTACATCCCCGAATGAAGGTCGATGCGCGGGCCGGTCAGCGAAAATTCGTCCTTCAGCATCCCGCGCAGCCGCGTGGTGATCGACGGCACGCCGGGCGCGACCATGCCGGTGTCACAGATCAAGGCGATATCGGCACGCAGTTCGTCGGCATTGGCTTTCATAAAGGGAATCAGGCTGGGCGAACCCGATTCCTCTTCGCCCTCGAAGAAGAATGTCACCGAACAGGGCAGCGACCCTTTGACGGCCATAAAGGCGCGCGCGGCCTCGACAAAGGTCATCAACTGGCCCTTGTCATCGCTGGAACCGCGGCCACGGATGACCTTGCCTCTGGGGGTGTCCTCTAGCTTTGGGTCGAACGGAGGCGCGTCCCAAAGATCCAGCGGGTCAACCGGTTGCACGTCGTAGTGCCCGTAGAACAGCAGGTGAGGGCCGTCGCCCTTGATATGGCCCACGACCATCGGGTGGCCGGGTGTCTTGCGCTTTTCGGCGGTGGCGCCGATGGACTGCAGATCCGCGACCAGCCAGTCGGCGGCGGTGTCGCAATCGCCCTTGAAGGCCGGATCGGTCGAGATCGACGGGATCCGCAACAGCTCCATCAGGCGGTCGGTGGCGGCGCCAAGATCGTCGTCGATCCGCGCCAGAACATCGTTCAGACTCATGAGGGGTTCCTTTCTTTGCGCCTATGCTACGCTTGGCGTCGCGGGTGTCCAGACGAGAAAGACCCGAGTCGCGGGCGGCGATTTTGCCGCAAGGTCGCAGGTTGTCGCCAGCGGACAGAGACTATATCTGCGGGGTAATCAGGGTGCCGCAGCACCGAATGACACGACAAAGGACCACGCAAATGGATTTCGATGCCGCACTTGATGCCGCCTTGGGCCGTCTGCATAACGAAGGGCGGTATCGGACGTTTATCGATATCGAACGCCGCCGTGGCCATTTTCCGCACGCCCAGTGGCGCCGCGCCGATGGCACGACGCGCGACATCACCGTCTGGTGCGGCAACGATTACCTTGGCATGGGCCAGCATCCCGCCGTTCTTGAGGCGATGAAAGAGGCGCTGGACGCCACCGGCGCGGGCTCTGGCGGGACGCGGAACATCTCTGGCACCACGGTCTACCACAAGGCGCTAGAGGCAGAGCTGTCGGACCTGCACGGCAAAGAAGCGGCGCTGCTGTTCACGTCGGCCTATATCGCCAATGACGCCACCCTGTCGACGCTGCCGAAGCTGTTCCCGGGGCTGATCATCTATTCGGACGAACTGAACCACGCCTCGATGATCGAAGGCATCCGCCGGAACGGCGGGGCAAAGCGCGTCTTCAAGCACAACGATCTGGACGATCTGCGGGCGAAACTTGCCGCCGATGATCCTGCCGCGCCAAAGCTGATTGCCTTTGAAAGCGTCTATTCGATGGACGGCGACTTTGGTCCGATCAAAGCGATCTGCGATATCGCGGACGAATTCGGCGCGATGACCTATCTGGACGAAGTCCACGCGGTGGGGATGTACGGCCCCCGAGGCGGCGGTATCGCCGAGAGGGACGGGCTGCTGGATCGTGTCGACATCATCAATGGCACGCTGGGCAAGGCCTTTGGCGTGCACGGCGGCTATATCGCGGCCAGCGCAAAGATGTGTGACGCGGTGCGCAGCTATGCTCCGGGGTTCATTTTCACGACGTCCTTGCCTCCGGTTGTCGCGGCTGGCGCCACGGCGTCGATCCGTGTGCTCAAAAGCGACCAGTCGATCCGCGAAAGACACCAAGAGGCGGCACGCGTGCTCAAGGCGCGGCTCAAGGGGCTTGGCCTGCCGATCATTGATCACGGCAGTCACATCGTGCCGGTGATCGTGGGCAATGCGAAGCACACCAAGAAACTCAGCGACATGCTGCTAGAGAACTACGGCATCTATGTTCAGCCGATCAATTTCCCGACCGTTCCGCGCGGCACAGAGAGATTGCGCTTTACTCCGTCGCCCGTTCACGGACCGAAGGAAATCGACACATTGGTTCGGGCCATGGACCGCCTTTGGGCGCAGTGTGCGCTGAATCGTGCCGAATTGGCTGGATAGTCCTTTCTTCGGATGCGCGACTCTTTCGTGTATGTTAGGCGAATGTAAACCGTTGGCGGGGCTGCCGAATCGATTCCGCGCACGGTATGGGGCACAAGGGCACTGGGACAACCCGATGATCGCAAAGGCGTTCAGGCGTAAAAAAGCCAACGAAGAGGTCGAAGCCAAAGGCTTCGACGCCTTCGAGCTGCGCCTTGGTGACCTGATGCGGGGCGAACGGGCGACCATGGGCAAGAGCCTTTTGGACGTGCAGCGCGAACTGAAGATCAAAGCAGCATACATCGCCGCGATCGAGAACTGCGATCCCTCTGCCTTCGACACCCCCGGATTTATTGCCGGATACGTGCGGTCCTATGCGCGCTACCTCGACATGGATCCCGAATGGGTGTTCCGCACCTTCTGCAAGGAAAGCGGATTTGCGACCGCCCACGGAATGTCCGCCGCGGCCAGTTCGGTCAAGCAGCCGCGCGAAGAGCGTCTGTCGCGTCCTGCCGGCAAAGACATGTTTCAGGCCCCCGCGACGCCGTTCATTCCGGCGGGCGAGGCGTTCTTTTCCCGCGTTGAACCCGGTGCGGTCGGCTCGGCGCTGGTACTGGCGCTGCTGATCGGCGGATTGGGTTTCGGCGGCTGGACCATCCTGCAAGAGGTCCAAAAGGTGCAGTTCGCCCCCGTCGATCAAACGCCGGTCGTTGTGTCCGATCTTGATCCCTTGGCGGGCAACGGGTTGCCGGGCGCTGTGCCGGGCGAAAGCTCGGTCGCATTTGCCGCGCCCTCGACCGAAGCGCTGGATCGCCTTTACCGCCCGCAGGCGCTGGATGTGCCTGTTCTGGTGTCGCGCGACGGCCCAATCTCGACCCTTGACCCCGCAGCCGTCGGCACGCTTGCCCCCGTTGTGGACGCCACCCAGATCGCGGTCGCCAGCGCGCTGGAAGAGGCGCTGGACGGAGTCGCCGTTCAGGTGACCGAAGACCCCGCCCCCGGCGTGCAGATCGTGGCCGTGCGTCCTGCGTGGGTGCGTGTGCGTTCGGCCGAAGGGTCGGTCATATTCGAGGGCATCATGAATGCCGGCGACAGCTACGACGTGCCCCAGACCGAAGATCCCGCGACCCTGCGCGTCGGCGAAAGCGGTGCGATCTATTTTCTGGTTAACGGCACCCACTATGGCCCCGCAGGCAGCACCGGCGTCGTGACGTCGAACCTTGCGCTGTCGATCGACAGCCTGACCGCCACCTACGAGGTCGCGGACCTGTCCGCCGACAGCGATCTGGCGGCCTACGTCAACTTGGCCGAGGTCGTCTCGGGGCAATAACCGCCGCTCCTGACGCTGTTCCATGCCCGCATTTCTGTTCCAGCCGTTGCCTAAGGCCCGTCCGCGGCTTAGGTAGTGGCACGTCCGCATGGCAGACCTCGGAGACCGTCCCATGACCCACAATCCCGTCCGCCCTTGGCGCAATATCGACCGCCGCAAAAGCCGCCAGATCATGGTTGGCAATGTGCCGGTCGGAGGCGACGCGCCGATCAGTGTGCAGACCATGACAAATACGCTGACCACGGACGTGCGCGGCACCATCGCGCAGATTCAGGCGGCGGCAGAGGCCGGTGCCGATATCGTCCGCGTTTCGGTTCCGGACGAAGACAGTTCCCGCGCCCTGAAAGAGATCGTCCGCGAATCTCCGGTGCCAATCGTGGCGGACATCCATTTCCACTACCGCCGCGGCATCGAAAGCGCCGAGGCAGGCGCCGCCTGTCTGCGCATCAATCCGGGCAACATCGGTTCGCCCGAACGGGTGCGAGAGGTCATCAAGGCGGCCCGCGATCACGGTTGCTCGATCCGTATCGGCGTCAATGCCGGCAGTCTGGAAAGGCACCTTCTGGAGAAATACGGAGAGCCGTGCCCCGAGGCGATGATCGAAAGCGGTCTGGACCATATCCGCATCCTGCAGGACAACGATTTCCATGAATTCAAGATCAGCGTCAAAGCCTCGGACGTGTTCCTTGCGGCGGCGGCCTATCAGGGGCTGGCGGATGCGACCGATGCTCCGATCCACCTGGGGATCACCGAGGCAGGGGGGCTGATGTCCGGCACGATCAAATCCGCAATCGGGCTGGGGAACCTGCTGTGGATGGGAATTGGCGACACCATCCGCGTGAGCCTGTCGGCCGATCCGGTCGAAGAGGTGAAGGTCGGATATGAAATCCTCAAGAGCCTTGGCCTGCGCCACCGCGGCGTGAACATCATCTCTTGCCCGTCCTGCGCGCGGCAGGGGTTCGACGTGATCAAAACCGTCGAGGCGCTGGAGCAGCGGCTGGCCCATATCAAGACCCCGATGAGCCTGTCGATCATCGGCTGCGTCGTGAATGGTCCCGGAGAGGCGCTGATGACCGACGTCGGCTTTACCGGCGGCGGGGCAGGGTCCGGCATGGTCTATCTGGCGGGCAAGCAAAGCCACAAGATGTCGAACGACCGGATGGTCGATCACATCGTGGAAGAGGTCGAAAAGAA
>JALQXR010000169.1 GCA_023263105.1 Marivivens sp.
AACCTCACGGCAAAGATCGCCCGTCTCGCCGGTGGTCTGGCGGATCACGACTTTCTCGAGGTAGGCCCCGGGCCGGGCGGGCTGACGCGCGGGCTCTTGGCCGAAGGCGCACGCCGCGTGCTGGCCGTGGAAAAGGACGCGCGCTGCATGCCCGCGCTTGCCGAAATCGCCGCCGCCTACCCCGGCCGGTTCGAAGCGATCAACGGCGACGCGCTGGACGTGGACCTGTTGTCCCACCTCACGCCACCGATAAAGATCGCCGCGAACCTGCCCTATAACGTCGGCACCGAACTGCTGGTGCGCTGGCTCACGCCCGAAGTCTGGCCGCCCGTGTGGTCCAGCCTCACCCTGATGTTCCAGCGCGAAGTGGCCCAACGGATCACCGCCACCCCCGGCTCGAAAGCCTACGGCAGGCTCGCCATCCTGTCCCAATGGCGCACCGATCCGCGCATCGTCCTTGACCTCCCGCCCGAGGCCTTCACCCCCGCACCAAAGGTCTCCAGCGCGGTCGTCCACCTGACCGCCCTGCCCGCGCCGCGTTTTCCCGCACGCGCGGCCACGCTTAACCGCGTCGTCGCCGCCGCCTTTAACCAGCGCCGCAAAATGCTGCGGTCCTCGTTGAAATCCTTGTCCCCGTCGATCGAAGACCATTTGACCGCCGCAGGCATCCCGCCGACCGAACGCGCCGAACAGCTCAGCCTAGAGGCCTTTTGCGCCCTGTCGAACCAACTCGACAAGTCCTAGATTCTCGACCTGGATTCTGGACCTCGCTTCTTTGGTCCGACCACTCCGGGGGTGAGGGCGTGATGACGCCCGAGGGGGCAGAGCCCCATAAAACCCCAAGGCGGCAGAGCCCCTTATGCTTTCAGCCTTAGAAACCGTTCGCGCTGGATGTCGGTCCATTGGACCTCGAACCGTGTGCCGTCTTCGACTAAGGTCTCTTGGCGCACGACGCCTTCCTTGAAAAGCCACGCCCGCGCCTTGCCATCCGTAAAGGACAGGGTGATCTGGTCGGTCCGGAACGCCGGCCTCAGGCGCTGGGACACTGCATCCAGCATGGCGCCCAACCCCTCGCCCGTCAGGGCCGAGATCGCGAAAAACTCGGGCGTCCGCCCTGCCTGCGTCAGCATCGCATCGGCCTCGGCGCGCGGCAAAAGGTCGATCTTGTTCCAGACCTCGATCATCGGGGCGTCGTCGGCCACGCCGATGGACCGCAGGATAGCGATCACATCCTCGGCCTGTTCGGTGCTTTGGGCATGGCTGATGTCGCGGACATGCAGGATCAGGTCCGCCTCCAGCACTTCCTCCAGCGTCGCGCGGAACGCGGCGACCAGTTCGGTGGGCAGATCGCTGATGAAACCCACGGTGTCCGACATGATCACGACTTCGCCCGCAGGCAGTTCGATCCGGCGCATCGTTGGGTCGAGCGTGGCAAAGAGCATATCCTTGGCCATCACATCAGCCCCCGTGAGCCGGTTGAACAGCGTCGATTTACCGGCGTTGGTGTAGCCCACCAGCGCAACGATCGGGAACGGCACCTTGGCGCGCGCCTTGCGGTGCAATTCGCGGGTTTTCACCACCTTGTCCAACTGCCTGCGCAACCGAACAAGCTGTTCGTCAATCGCGCGACGGTCCGCTTCGATCTGGGTTTCGCCCGGACCCCCGACAAACCCCAGCCCGCCCCGCTGCCGCTCCAGGTGGGTCCAGGCCCGCACCAGTCGGGTCCGCTGATAGCTGAGTGCCGCCATTTCGACCTGCAGCACGCCTTCACGGGTGCGCGCACGGTCCGAGAATATCTCGAGGATCAGGCCGGTCCGGTCGAGTATCTTGACCTTCCATTCCTTTTCCAGATTGCGCTGCTGGACCGGACTGACCGGCCCGTCGATCAGCACCAGTTCGATTTCGGCTTCGGCGAAACGGTCTTTCAGGTCGGCGACCTTACCGGTCCCGAACAGGGTTCCTGGCTGGACTTTCGGCAGGGGCACGACGTCGCCGCCGATCACCTCTAGCCCCGGAAGGGCGGCGGCCAGCGACAGCGCTTCTTGCAGCGCGGACGAAGGGTCTCTCCGGTCGCGATTGGCGCGGATGTCGGGATGAAGGACCCAGGCCCGGGTATCGGGCCTATCGGTTTCCATGATGTTTAGTCTTCACCGTCATACAGATTGATCGGCTGCGCGGGCATGATGGTCGAAATCGCGCTCTTGTAGACCAGCTGTGACTGACCGTCGCGACGCAGAAGAACGCAAAAGCTATCGAACCAGGTTATAACCCCTTGAAGCTTAACGCCGTTCACCAGGAAGATCGTGACCGGAACCTTCGTCTTTCGTACATGATTCAGGAAGGCATCCTGAAGGTTCTGTTTATCGGCCGCCATGGGACATCCTTTTTTCTTGTATTTCCGGCCCGTTAGCCGGTTGTTTCCCTATTGTGTCAAGTATGTCCAAGGATTCTCCGACTTACCAGACAAAATTTCGGGGCCGGAACGGGCCTATTTGCGCCAGAAGTCAGGGTTGAAAAGGGCGATGATCACCAGCGCCTCCAACCTGCCCAGAACCATCGCCATGGCCAGAATGACCTTGGCCGCCGTGGTCACACCCGCAAAAGAGATCGGCGCTTCGGCCCCGATTTCGGCCAAAGGACCGGTCGTCGAAAGCGCCGCGACCGACAGGACCAGAGCATTCTCGAACTGGATTCCGGTCAGCGACAGGGCGACCAGAACCCCCGCCACGGACAGCGCGAAAATCAGAAAGAATATCCACGCAAGATAGGCGCCGTGCCGCCGGATCCGGCGTTCTTCCTGACCGGCACCGCCGACCGAATGAGGGTGGACCAGCTTTTCAAGCTCGCGTTCGGAATGGCGCATCAACGCATAGATGCGCAACAGCTTCACGCCCCCCGCCGTGGTGGCGATCCCGCCCCCGACCAGCGCCAGACCGACAAGGATCAGGCCAGGCGTGGCAAGCCCCGACCAGTCCGCGGCGCCCAGCCAATACCGGCTTTCCCAGCCAGCGGTCGTCAGGAAAGACGCCACGGTGAACAGCCCGCCCCAAAGCGCCTGAGACGCCGCCGTCACTCCGACCGCCGACTGTTCGGTCAGGACCAACAGGAAATGGCGCAGGAACAGGAACGCAGGCACAACCACGACAATCGCCAGCCCCAGCCTTAGTTCCACATCGTCCAAAAGCCTGCCACGATCTTCGTCCACCAGCCCCCTGCTGAAGGTGATCCGCGAAATCGAGAACACCAGAAACAGCAGGATCAGCGCCTCGCCCCAGATTCCGGACTCGGCCGCGTAGGTCCCCCCGATCGGAGATATCCCCGAGGTCGAAAGGGTCGACATCGCGTGGATCAGCGCCACCAACCCGCTGTCGCCCGCGATCACCAGCCCGATCCACAGCACAGCGGTCAGGGTCGTATAGATCGGCAACAGCTTGGCCGCGACACGGACCAGCCGCTCGGAGGGTTCGTTCTGTTCGGCGAACTGGGTCATATAGCCGCCCTTGCGGCCCGAGCTGCGGACCTCGAAACCGCCCAGATTGAGCGGCGCAAAGATCGCGGCGGCAGCGACCCACATCAGAAACCCGCCCATCCACCCGACAGTCGCCCGCCACAGGTGCAAAGAGCCGCCCAACCGGCCCGGATTGTCATAGACCGTCGCGCCGGTGGTTGTCAGGGAAGACACCATTTCGAACCATGCGTTTACAAAGGTGGTGTCCTGAACCGCCTCGTAGAATGGCACCGCCAGAATGGCCGGATAGACCGTCAGCGCCGCCACCAGAGTCAGAAGATGGCTGCGCGCGGTGCTTTTGAACGCATGACCGTTGAACGTGATCGCCAGCAACAGGACAAAGCCGAACACCAAGACCGAGGCATAAAGAAACGACCGCGCGACCTGCATCTGCCCCAGCGAGGCCGCATGGGCCGCCGGAATAAGCATGATACCGGCGCCGATCCCCATAAGGATGACAAACAGCGGAAGGGCGACGATCCGCGCGAACATCAGAAGAAGTCGATCGACACCTGCAACAGGCGTTCGACCTCTGGCACGTCATGGGCCATCGAAAAGATGGTGATCACGTCGCCTTCGTCGATCCGCAGGTTGCTGGTCACCTGAACGGCCTTGCCGTCTTTCATCACGCCTCCGACCAGAACGCCTTCGGGGAACGGGATGTCACGCAGCCTTTCGCCCGCAATCGGAGACGTGCCCAGAACCTGAGCCTCGATCACCTCGGCCTCGGCATCGCCCAAGGAATAGACCGCACGGACGCGGCCATGGCGGATGTGGCGCAGGATCGAACTGACGGTCGTGGCGCGGGGGTTGATGTAGGCGTCGATATCCAGCGGCCCCATCAGCGGCACAAGCGTGGGGTCGTTGGTCAGGCAGATCGACATCGCCGCACCCATGGCCTTGGCACGGACCGATACCAGCATGTTCGTCTTGTCGTCGTCCGTCACCGCCAGAACGGCATCGGCGCTTTCGACACCGGCTTCGGTCAGGATCGCGCTGTCCAACCCGTCGCCGTGCAGCACGATGGTCCGTTCCAGCGAATCCGCGGCCGTTTCGGCGATCGACCGGTTGCGTTCGATCAGCTTCACGCGAACTCGGTCGGCGCGGCTTTCCAGTTCCCGCGCCACCGCTAGCCCGACGTTGCCGCCGCCGATGACGACGACACGTTCCTGCCTGCGGTTCGCCTTGCCAAAGATCTCGAGCGTGCGCGCCGTGTCGGTGGTGGCCGACATGACGTAACATTCGTCGCCGGGATAGATCTGGTCACCGGCGGACGGAGCAAACAACGACCCTTCGCGCCGGATGCCGACGACGATCGCCTTGAGCGTCGAAAACAGGTCGGTCAGCTGCCGCAGGGGGGTGTTGATGACCGGACATTCGGCGCCGATGGCGATCCCCAGCAATTGGGCCTGACCGTCCAGAAAGCTTTCGGTGTCAAAGGTCGCGGACGACCCCAGCCGCTGCAGGGCCGCTTCGGCGACTTCGCGTTCGGGGCTGATCACCACGTCGATCGGCATGTGATCGCGGCGGTACAGATCGGAATAAAGCGCGTCCAGATAGGACTGGGCCCGCAGTCGCGCGATCTTGCGCTGCACGGCAAAGACCGAAT
>JALQXR010000016.1:0-19265 GCA_023263105.1 Marivivens sp.
GGCGATAAGCATATTCTTACGGTCCAGAAACAGAATGCGGAACTGTTCGATCTCTCGGTGAGCCATCACCGTATGACAGTAGTCCAACACGGCATCCCAGCCGGATATCACGTGCCGTTGCAGGATCTTGGCCCGTGCCATCCGATGTGCGACCGCTTCGGCCACCTTAAGCTCGGTCGCGGTGGCGACGCCCATCCCCTCGATCTTGCAGAGCTTCTCAATCGGGGCGGCGAAGACACCGGCAAGGTCGCCAAAAGCATCCAAAAGCCGCCGCGCGAGTGGTTTGACGTCCTGTCGGGGAATCGCGCGGAACAGAAAAAGTTCAAGCAATTCATAATCCGGCATTGCACCAGCGCCCCCGTCCACGAAGCGCGCGCGAAGCCGTTGACGGTGGTCGCGGATATAGCTGGGCAGGCGCCCGCCCGCCAAGGGTGCGGCCGGTAGCTGCGCGGCAATCGGCAAGTCGCCAAAAGGCAACTGCGCGCCCATGAAATCTGGGGACTCGGTCATTGGGGCAGTGTCGGAAATCGCGATTAATAGCAGGTTAAAGGCCGACTCTTGCCTGCGAGCGCCCTTGTCGCGGGGGGTGGCTGGGCTTATCTACGAACAACTCGACCCGGGAGAGCAACGTGCAAGGCAGTCTACAGTATTTCCGCTGGTCCTTTATCGTGACCGGTCTGGGTCTGGTTCTGGCGGCGTGGCTTGGGTGGTACTTCACGGGAACCCTGGCGGGGCTGCTGTCCTACTTTCTGGTCGCTCTTGTGCTGGCCGTTCTGGAAATCTCTCTGTCGTTCGACAATGCCATCGTGAACGCGAACAAACTTCGCGACATGCGGCCCGAATGGCAAAGACGGTTCCTGACCTGGGGCATTCTGATTGCCGTGTTCGGGATGCGAATCGTCTTTCCCCTGTTGATCGTGGTGATCGCGGCAAAGATTGGCCCGTGGGAGGCAGTCGTTCTAGCGGCAAGCCAGCCTGACGAATACGCGCGCTATATCGAAGAGGCGCATGTTTCGATCTCGGCATTTGGCGGGGCTTTCCTGATGATGGTGGGCCTGAACTATTTCATGGACGAAGCCAAAGACGTCGACTGGATCCGCGCCATCGAAAAGGCGCTGCGCAGCGTTTCCTCCATTCGCGGGATCCAAGTCGGGATCGTCCTGGCGGTGATCCTGTCCATCGTGCAGTTCCTGCCCGCCGAAGATGCGTCGGTCTTTCTTTATGCTGCCTGTCTTGGCCTGATGACGTTTCTTGGGGTCGAGGTCCTGAGCCATTTTCTGGACCGCGCGGACAGCGTGGCTTCCTTGGCGGCCAAGGGTGGACTGGGCGCGTTTCTGTATCTGGAAGTGCTGGACGCCAGTTTTTCCTTCGACGGGGTAATCGGTGCCTTTGCGCTGACCAAGAACCTGTTCCTGATCGCCATCGGCCTTGGCATCGGAGCAATGTATGTGCGGTCCATGACCATCATGGTGGTCGAGCGTAAAACCCTGTCCGAATTCCGCTATCTGGAGCACGGCGCGTTTTGGTCGATTCTGGTCCTGTCGGTCATCATGTTCGCCCAGAGCCTTTGGCACATCCACGAAGCGATCACCGGACTGCTGGGCGCGGCTCTGATCGGCGCGTCTTTCCTGTCGTCGGTCATCTATCGCCGGAAGTCCGCCGAAGACCCCAGCCCTGAAAAGGCAACGGCCCAAGCCGAAGCCTGAGCCGTCCAAAGTTTCCCGCGATGTCGGGCTGTTAACCCTTCATCGAGTCCCAGAATTTCTTCACAGACGAAAAGAAGCCTGCGGTCTGCGGGTTGTTCTCTGCGCTTAGGTCATTGAATTCACGCAAAAGTTCCTTTTGACGCGAAGTCAGGTTGACCGGCGTTTCGACCATCAATTCGATATACATGTCGCCCGAACCGGCCCCACGAAGCGCGGGCATGCCTTTGTTGCGCAGACGCATCTGGCGTCCGGCCTGACTGCCTTCGGGGATGCGCACACGACTGCGGCCACCGTCGATGGTCGGAACTTCGATCTCTCCGCCCAGAGCGGCATCGACCATCGAAACGGGCACATCGCAGAACAGGTTCATGCCGTCCCGCTTGAACAATTCGTGCTCGCGCACCTCGATAAAGATATAGAGGTCGCCCGTCGGGCCGCCGCGAAGGCCAGCTTCGCCTTCTCCGGCAAGCCGGATGCGGGTTCCGGTTTCGACACCTGCAGGGATGTTGACCGAAAGCGATTTTTCCTTTTCGACACGGCCCTGACCACGGCAGGATTTGCAGGGGTTCTTGATCGTCTGACCAAGCCCGTTGCAGGTCGGGCAGGCGCGCTCGACGGTGAAAAAGCCTTGCTGTGCCCGAACCTTGCCCATGCCGGAACAGGTGCCGCACGTGATGGGTTCGCTGCCGCCTTCGGCGCCGGTGCCGCTGCAAGACGTACAGGACACCGAGGTCGGGACCTTGATCGTCTTCTGCAGACCCGCGAACGCCTCTTCTAGAGATATCCGCAGGTTATAACGCAAATCGTTGCCGCGGGTCGCACGGCCACGGGCGCCGCCCTGTCCGCCGCGTCCCATAAAGTCGCCGAACAGATCGTCGAACACGTCCGAGAACGCAGAGGCAAAGTCGCCCTGACCGCGGAACCCGCCGGCTCCGGGGCGGGGGCCGCCGCCCATGCCGCCTTCGAATGCCGCATGACCAAAGCGGTCATAGGCGGCCTTTTTGTCGGCGTCTTTGAGGACGTCATAGGCTTCGTTCACTTCTTTGAACAAAGACTCGGCGTTGGGGTTGTCCGCGTTGCGGTCGGGATGGAGTTCCTTGGCCTTGGCGCGATAGCCCTTTTTGATCTCTTCGGCGGTTGCGCCCTTTGAGACCCCAAGCGTTTCATAATAGTCGCGTTTCGCCATCTTCTATTCCCTGAAATGGAAAGACCGGCCCGTTGGTATCGGGCCGGTCTCCCGACTTCGTCAGAGTGCGGCCTTAGCCACGCTTGTTGTCGCCAAGATCTTCGAAATCGGCGTCGAGGATGTCATCGTCGTCGCCCGAGGAATGGCCCGCAGGCTTTCCGTCGTCGTCGCCGCCGTCATCCTGGCTGGCTTTGTAGATCGCTTCGCCCAGTTTCATGGCCGCTTCGGTCACGTTCTGGATGCCGGACTTGATCTTACCGGCATTGTCGCCGTCAAGATCGTCCTTCAGCGCGGCAATGGCCAGCTCGATTGCTTCGATCGTGGTCGGGTCGACCTTATCGCTGTGCTCTTCCATCGACTTTTCGGTCGAATGGATGAGGCTCTCGGCCTGGTTCCGGGCTTCGACAAGCTCGCGGCGGCCTTTGTCGGCCTCTGCGTTCTCTTCGGCGTCGCGCACCATCTTTTCGATATCCTCGTCCGACAGACCGCCGGATGCCTGGATCGTGATGTTCTGCTCTTTGCCGGTGCCTTTGTCCTTGGCGCTGACGGACACGATGCCGTTGGCGTCGATATCAAAGGTCACTTCGATCTGGGGCATGCCGCGCGGTGCCGGCGGGATGTCTTCCAGATTGAATTGGCCCAGCAGTTTGTTGTCGGCGGCCATTTCGCGTTCGCCTTGGAACACGCGGATGGTCACGGCGTTCTGGTTGTCCTCGGCGGTCGAGAAGACCTGGGACTTTTTGGTCGGGATGGTCGTGTTGCGGTCGATCAGGCGGGTGAACACGCCACCCAGCGTTTCGATGCCCAGCGACAGCGGGGTCACGTCCAGCAGAACCACGTCTTTGACGTCGCCCTGCAGAACGCCGGCCTGAATGGCGGCGCCCAGAGCCACGACCTCGTCGGGGTTCACGCCCTTGTGGGGCTCTTTGCCGAAGAATTTGGTCACTTCTTCAACCACGCGGGGCATACGGGTCATGCCGCCGACCAGAACGACTTCGTCGATGTCACCGATGGACAGGCCCGCGTCTTTCAGCGCGTCTTTGCACGGCTTGATCGACTTTTTGATCAGGTCGTCGACGAGGCTTTCCAGCTTTGCGCGGGTCAGCTTCATCACCATGTGCAGCGGCTGGCCGTTGGCGCCCATCGAGATGAACGGCTGGTTGATTTCGGTCTGGCTGGAGGACGACAGTTCGATCTTGGCCTTTTCGGCAGCTTCTTTGAGACGCTGCAGGGCCATCTTGTCCTTGGTCAGGTCGACCGAGTGCTCTTTTTTGAACTCGTCAGCAAGGTAGTTGACGATCCGCATGTCGAAGTCTTCGCCACCAAGGAAGGTGTCGCCGTTGGTCGATTTCACTTCGAACAGGCCGTCGTCGATTTCGAGGATGGTCACGTCGAAGGTGCCGCCGCCAAGGTCATAGACCGCGATGGTTTTGGTTTCTTTTTTGTCCAGACCGTAGGCCAATGCAGCGGCGGTCGGTTCGTTGATGATGCGCAGCACCTCAAGTCCGGCGATCTTGCCTGCGTCCTTGGTGGCCTGACGCTGGGCGTCGTTAAAGTAGGCCGGAACGGTGATGACGGCTTGGGTGACTTCTTCGCCCAGATAGCTCTCGGCGGTTTCTTTCATCTTTTGCAGGATGAAAGCGGACACTTGGCTGGGGCTGTATTTGTCGCCGCGCACCTCGACCCATGCGTCGCCGTTGCCGCCGTTGATGATGTTGTAAGGAACAAGCTTCTTGTCCTTCTCGACCTCGGCATCATCAACGCGACGACCGATCAGGCGCTTTACAGCAAAGACCGTGTTGTCGGGGTTGGTGACGGCCTGACGCTTGGCCGGCTGGCCAACAAGGCGTTCATCTTCGGTGAAGCCGACGATCGACGGGGTGGTACGGGCGCCTTCCGCGTTTTCGATGACGCGGGGCTTGGAGCCGTCCATGATGGCAACGCACGAGTTCGTGGTGCCAAGGTCAATCCCGATGACTTTTCCCATTTTTCAAATCCCTTTCCACTTAGGCGGTTTGAGCGGTCCGGATCCGTTTCGGCATCCGGCCTTCTGGTGTTGAGCGCGGGACAGGCCCGCGTTTGATCAAGCGGTATATAAGGGGCGGTTTTGGAGCCTGCAACGGGTTGAGCGGGCCAATTTACGCTCGAAAGTGGCCTGACGCGCAGGAATCGCCGGTTTCCAGTGGATTAGCGCCCTGCGTTCCAGCTTTGAGAGGCGTACTGGCGGGTGTAGAATTCCGCCATCATGCCGATCACGATAAAAATCAGGGTCCACCAGACCGGATACCAGATCGAGCTGTTGTAGGGATTGTAGTTGATAAAGATGTAGCCGCGGCCTTGGTCGATGGTGTGGAACAGCGGATTCCAAGAGAACACCTGCAACAGGTACCCGGGGAGCATGTTGCCCAGAAACATCTTGCCCGACGTGATCATGTTGGCGCGCATATAGATCGTCCTGATGACCTTTGCCGCGTTCGGAAACCACGGTGTCAGGGCAAGCAGCACAAGGCCGTTTGCCACCCCCGAGATCCAGGCCAAGAGGTAAGCAATCAACGCGCCGGTCGGATCATCGATCACGACCGGCGTTATGAGCACATGGTAGAGGAACAGGATGGTCAGCAGCGCCAGAGTCTGAATGTACAGCGCGCCAAGAGCGGCAGAGGCGATCATCACAATCGAGTTCAGCGGCGAATGGGCCAGAATCGTGTTCGAGAGGGTGGATGCACTGACGACGGCCCCGAGCGCCTTGTTGTGACTAAGAAAGAAGAAAATCCCCGACATGATGTAGATCATGTAGTCGCCGCGAATGGCCGAATGGCGCATGCCCATCAACTGCATCAGGATGTAGAAAATCGCCACGAATGTCACGGCCTGAAGGATGGCCAGCAGCAGCCCGACGATTGCGTTCCGGTGCGCCTTTCGAACGTCGCGGACGATCGAATGGAACGTCAGCTCGGCCAAGTTCATGGCCGCCTGAAGATTGGTCTTCTTCTCAATCTGGCGTTGCACGTCGGGGGTTCCTGCTGCGTTCATTCGCTCAATATTGCACGATCTTCTTGCCGATCGCTTACCGCGCAATCATAAGATGACCGGCCTTTAAAATCAATCTTGAGCAAGCGGCACAGCCCCGACAAGGACAGGAGAGACCATGGATCTGACAAAGCTCAGCCACGTCATGCGGAAACTGGCGATCGAAGCGGGCGATATCATCATGGATATCTACAACTCTCCGGATTTCGAAGTCAGAACCAAAGGCGATTCCAGCCCTGTCACCGAAGCGGACGAGGCGGCCGACACCCATATCTCGGCGGGGCTGCGCGCGGCGTTTCCTGACGTAACCCTCGTCACAGAAGAACAAGCCGACTCGCACGTCGAACGGGCCGATACCTTTCTGATCGTTGACCCGCTTGATGGCACCAAAGAGTTCATTCAGCGGCGCGGCGATTTTACGGTCAATATCGCGTTGGTCATGGGGGGCAGTCCGGTGCGCGGCGTCGTTTATGCTCCTGCAAAGGGACGGCTGTTCTATACCGACGCGGGCGGGAACGCGGTCGAAGAGACAGGACCTTTCGATGCCGATGTCGCGGGCAGGCTGCATCCGATCCGCGTTTCAAAGCCGGACAACGACGCGCTTCTGGTTGTCGCATCAAAGTCGCATCGCGATCAGGCCACCGACGATTACATCGGCCAGTACCGCGTCAAGGATTCCCGTAGCGCGGGATCGTCGCTGAAATTCTGTCTGGTCGCGACCGGAGAGGCCGACCTTTATCCCCGTATCGGTCGCACGATGGAGTGGGACACAGCGGCGGGACATGCCGTTTTGGTGGGCGCCGGCGGCGATGTTGTCCGTTTCGATAACCATCAGCCGCTAAGATACGGAAAAGATGGCTACGCAAATCCGTTCTTCATCGCCTATGCTCCGGGTGTGGCATTAAAACAGGGATAACAGCCAAACAGGCCTATCCGAAAAGTTAGTCAGGATAACCGGAAGAGCACGGGCGATACCCCGAAAAACAGGTGTGCCGTGCATCAAGGTGGAATATTACCACCGTAGATTGAAATTGGAGGAAAACGATGCAGCGCAAAGTGACCAAGGCAATATTTCCCGTCGCAGGTATGGGGACGAGGTTCTTGCCTGCAACAAAATCGATTCCCAAAGAAATCATGACCTTGGTGGACAAACCGTTGATCCAGTATGCGATTGACGAAGCGCGCGCTGCGGGCATTACCGACTTTATCTTTGTCACCTCGCGCGGAAAATCGGCGCTTGAGGATTACTTTGACGATGCGCCGGAACTGGAATCCTCGCTTGCCGCAGCGGGCAAGATGGAATTGCTGGAAATTCTGCGCAACACCAACATGGAAAGCGGCGCGATTTCTTATATGCGCCAGAACCGCCCCTTGGGTCTGGGCCACGCCGTATGGTGTGCGCGGCGCTTGGTTGGAGACGAACCTTTTGCGGTTCTGCTGCCCGACGACGTGATTTCGTCGGACAAACCCTGCCTTCAGCAGATGGTCGAAGCCTACGAGGAAACCGGAGGCTGCATGGTCGCGGCGATGGAAGTGCCTCAGGACAAGACCTCGGCCTATGGTATTCTGGACCACGACAATGCCGACGGCAACGTGGTGTCGGTGAATGCGATGGTCGAAAAGCCAAAGGCTGGCACCGCTCCGTCGAACCTTGCTGTTATTGGCCGGTATATCCTGACGCCGCGGATCATGAACAACCTAGGAACGGTCAAGCGCGGAGCGGGCGGTGAAATCCAGTTGACCGACGCAATCGCCGCCGAAATCGGAGCGGGGCGTATGGTGTCCGGCTACAAGTTCGACGGAACGCGGTTCGATTGCGGTTCAAAAGCCGGATACCTTCAGGCCACCGTCGCATTCGGCCTGTCGCGGCCCGAGCTGCGCGAAGAACTCTCTTGTTTCCTTAAGGAACTCGTTGCGACGAAGGCCTAGTGCCGGTAAACCGCAGACCAATGAGGTCGGGGCAACGAGCATGAAAAACGTCTTGGTAACTGGTGGAGCCGGCTACATCGGCTCACACGCCTGCAAGGTCTTGAGCCGCGCGGGATACGTGCCGGTTACCTACGACAATCTGGTCACCGGCTGGCGGGACGCGGTCAAATTTGGCCCTCTCGAGGTCGGATGCCTGACCGACAAGGCGCGGCTGGACGAGGTCTTCGAAGCCTACCGGCCCTCTGCCGTCATGCATTTCGCGGCGCTTAGTCAGGTCGGGGACAGCGTCACCGATCCGGGCACCTACTGGCGCAACAACGTCTACGGGTCGCTCTGCCTGATCGAGTCCGCCGTCGCGGCAGGGTGTCTGGATTTCGTGTTCTCGTCGACCTGCGCGACCTATGGCGACCAGAGCGGCGTCGTCTTGACCGAGGACAGCCTTCAGCAACCGATCAATGCCTACGGGGCGTCAAAGCGCGCGATCGAGGACATGCTGGCCAATTTCGGTGTGAGTCACGGCCTGCGGTCCGTGGCCTTTCGCTATTTCAACGTCGCCGGAGCGGATCCGGAAGGGGACGTCGGCGAATTCCACCGCCCCGAGACGCACCTGATCCCCCTGCTGCTGGACGCCATCGACGGACGCCGCGACGCGTTGACGGTGAACGGCGACGACTACCCGACCCGCGACGGGACCTGCGTCAGGGATTATGTCCATGTGATGGATTTGGTCGATGCGCATGTGCTGGGGCTCAAGTGGCTCGAGTCCGGCAAATCCAGCCGTGTGTTCAACCTTGGGACCGGAACCGGCTTTTCGGTCAACGAAGTCGTGCGTCACGCAGGAGAGGTGACCAACCGCCCCGTCGAGGTCAACAAAGGGCCGCGGCGTGCGGGAGATGCGGCTTCGTTGGTGTCTGGCAGCAGGCGCGCCACCGACGAATTGGGCTGGACGCCCGAAAGGTCGAATTTGCCCCGCATGATCGCCGACGCATGGCGCTGGCACCAAAACGGGCAGTATCAAAACTAGACAGGCGCTGATACCATCGTGGCGTGACCGATTTCGGGAATGAATCCATGGGTTTGGCAGCGGATCTTTGGCAGGCGTACAGGCTGAGACTTCAGCGCCGCCGCCTGTTGTACCGCGCACTTCGGAAGCGCCGACAACTTAGGGCCGTTTCGGTCCGGACCAATGCGATTAAACCTGCCCATATCCTTGCGGCGATGACAGTGCGGGACGAAGCCGTCCGCCTGCCGCATTTTCTGGACCATTACCGTGCGCTGGGCGTCGATCATTTTCTGATCGTGGACAACGGCAGCACCGACGGCTCGGCAGAGTTTCTAGCCAAACAACCGGACGTGTCGCTTTGGTCGACGGACGCCAGCTATAAGGCGGCCCGCTTCGGCGTCGACTGGCTGACATGGCTCCAGATCCGGTTCGCCCATGGGCATTGGTGCCTGACGCTGGATGCGGACGAGATCCTGATCTACCCCTATCACGACACCCGCCCCTTGCCCGCTCTGACCGCGTGGCTGGACGCGCAGGGTCATCGGGCCTTTCCCGCGATGATGCTGGACATGTACCCAAAGGGCCCAATCGACGCAGAGCCATACGAGCAGGGTGCCGATCCATTCCGGATTCTAGAGTGGTTCGACAGCGGCAACTATGTGATCCAGATCCAAGATCCAAAGCGAAACCTCTGGATTCAGGGCGGCCCTCGCGCGCGGTGCTTCTTTGCCGACAATCCCCGACTTGCGCCGACGCTGAACAAGACGCCTTTGGTCAAATGGAACCGGCGATTTGTCTATGTGAATTCAACCCATTCACTGCTGCCTCGGGGGTTGAACGAAACCTATGATTTCGGGTCTGGCGAAGGTCCGTCCGGCGTGCTGCTTCACACCAAATTCCTGAACACGGTCGTCGAGCGGTCGCGGATCGAGAAGGACCGGCAAGAGCATTTCGCGCGAAGTCAGGACTATGCTGGCTACTATGATCAGGTCGCGGCGGCGCCGACACTTTGGTGCGCTGACTCGTCCCGTCTTGTCGGTTGGCGGCAATTAGAGTCGATGGGCCTGATGTCCCGTGGAGGTTGGCTGTGATCGGCTTCCAAGACAGGTGGACGACAGGGCCGCGCCCGCGTATTCTGGGGTCTAAATGGTTGAGGACTCGAGCAATGTCCGACCTGAAATCCCTAGACGGCGGTTCCGCGCAGGGGCCGTATCAACCTTGGCTTAACGGCTGGGACGATAGGGTGTTGTCCGCGTCATCGGGAACGGGGATCTAGGGTTGGGGCTTTGGCAATCATATCGCCTTCGGGTTCGCCGCCAGCGGTGGCTGGTCCGCGCGATGCGCAAGCGGATGGAACTGCGATCCATCATCGACCGCACCCATCATATCCGCCGCAGTGACTTGCTGGTTTTTTCGACCTTCCGGAACGAAAATGTCCGGCTCCCTTACTTTCTGAAATACTACCGGGATCTGGGCGTGTCCCATTTCCTGATGGTGGATAACGACAGCGACGATGGCGGGACAGAGTATCTGGCCGAACAACCGGACGTATCGCTTTGGCACACGCGGCACAGCTACAAACGCGCGCGGTTCGGCGTCGATTGGCTGAACTACCTCCAGATGCGTTATGGCGACGAACACTGGTGCCTTGTCGTCGATCCGGACGAACTATTCGTCTATCCGTTCTGCGACACGCGCCCGATCACCGCGTTGACCGACTGGCTGGACGCATCGTCGATCCGGTCCTTTGGGGCGATGCTGCTGGACATGTATCCCAAGGGCGGCATCGACACCGTTCCTTACCGGCGCGGCCAGAACCCGCTAGAAATCGCGACCTGGTTCGATGCGGGGAACTATTCGATCCACCGCAACCCCGAATACCTGAACCTCTGGATTCAAGGCGGCCCCCGCGCGCGCCTGTTCTTTTCCGATGACCCCTTTCGTGCGCCCGCGTTGAACAAGATCCCGCTGGTTAAGTGGTCAAAGAGATACACCTACGTCAGCTCGACCCATTCCCTGCTGCCGCGCGGACTCAACCTTGTTTATGATGAGTGGGGAGGGGAGAAGGCTTCGGGCATTTTGCTGCATACAAAGTTTCTGGACACTCTGGCGTTGAAGGCGGCCGAAGAAGTGGCGCGCAAACAGCACTATGCAGAAGGTCAGGAATATCTGGCCTACGCGAAGCGACTCGCTGACGGACCCGATCCTTGGTGCAAGTGGTCGGAGAAATACATCAACTGGCGCCAGCTTGAGATTTTGGGGCTTATGTCAAAGGGGAACTGGGCTTGACCATCGGTGTCGTCATGCTGGTCCATACGGCCTTTGACAGGGCCGAGCAGGTGATCCGGCACTGGGTCTCTGGCGGGTGCCCCGTGGTCGTGCATGTCGACAAGAACGTCAGCACAACTGTTTACGACTCCTTTGTCACTGCGGTGGCTGACCTGCCGGAAGTGCAGTTTTCAAAGCGGCACCGCTGCGAATGGGGCACTTGGGGTCTGGTCGCCGCCACGCAGTCGGCCTCGGAAAAGCTGCTCGCCAATTTTCCGGACGTGCGGCATGTCTATCTAGCCTCCGGCTCCTGTATGCCGCTGCGCCCGATCGCAGAGTTGAAGCGCTATCTGGACGAACGCCCCCGCACCGATTTCATCGAAAGCGCGACGACCGCCGATGTGCCGTGGACCGTCGGAGGGCTGGACGAAGAGCGGTTTACGCTGCGGTTCCCGTTTTCGTGGAAGAAGAACCGCTATCTCTTTGATCGCTATGTAGAGTTCCAGCGCCGCATCAGGTTCCGGCGACGGATTCCGGCAGGGTTGGTTCCCCATATGGGGTCGCAGTGGTGGTGCCTGACCCGTCAGACATTGTCCGCGATCCTGCAGGACCCCGACCGGCCCATGTTTGACCGGTATTTCAAAAAGGTATGGATCCCGGACGAAAGCTATTTCCAGACCCTGTCGCGGCTCTATTCCCAAAAAATCGAAAGCCGGTCGCTGACCCTGTCAAAATTCGATTTTCAGGGCAAACCGCACATCTTCTACGACGACCATCTGCAGCTTTTGCGGCGGTCCGACTGTTTTGTCGCCCGAAAGATCTGGCCGCGGGCCAACATGCTTTATGACACCTTTCTGGGTCCCAACAGCAGCGCCGGCACAATGGCCGAGCCTAATCCGGGCAAGATCGACCGCATCTTTGCCCGCGCGGTCGAACGTCGCCTGCGCGGCCGTCAGGGCCTGTATATGCAAAGCCGCTTTCCCAATGAATTCTGGGATAGCCGGTTCACCTCTGCGCCCTACAGCGTTTTCGAAGGCTTCACCGAACTGTTCGAGGATTTCGAACCATGGCTCGCGCGCGCTACCGGTGCGCGGGTCCACGGACATATCTACGCAAAGGAAGCGGTCGAGTTCGAAGGGCGACAGACCACCTTTACCGGCGCCCTGTCCAGCAGTCCGGTCCTGCGCGACTACCACCCCCAGATGTTCCTGCGAAACCTTGTCTGGAACACGCGCGGCGAAAGACAGTGCTTTCAGTTCGGACCGGGCGACAATCAGGCAGTCAGCTGGGATCTGGCCAAGGACCCAAATGCCCAGATATCGGTGATCAGCGGCGCTTGGGCGATTCCTCTGTTCCAGTCCAATCGCAACTTTGCCGATCTCAGGACAGAGGCCGCCGATCTTCAAAAGATCGAATCCGATCACCTAGAGGCGCTTCGGTCGATCTATGCAAAGTCGCGGGTCCGCATCTGGACCATGGCAGAGTTTATCGAAAGCCCGATGGAGCTTTTGCAGACCGTCATCGATGAAATCGGCATAAGAGACGCCCGCCGCCTGACCGAGGCTCCGCGGCTGGTCGAGTTGAAGGGCTTTGGACAGTTCCTGCAAAACCTGAAAAACCAGGGCATGCACCCCTATCTCATGGGGGATTTCCCTGTCGAAAGCGCGCCTGACAACCGTCGTCAAAGCCCGCGCAAACCGTATCTGGTGCGATAGACCCACATGGCAGAATTCGACTACTTTGTAATATTCGCCGAGATGCGGACAGGGTCGAATTTCCTTGAATCGAACCTGAACTCTTTCGATGGAATCCAGTGCCACGGAGAGGCGTTCAATCCTGCGTTCATCGGCTATCCCAATAAGGACAACATTCTGGGGTACACTCAGGATCAACGAGAGAAGAACCCCGAAAAACTGATTCAGGTGATCACGTCCAACAGCAAAGGGTTGGGCGGGTTCCGGTATTTCAACGACCACGATCCGCGCGTGCTGGACAGCATCCTGTCGAACCGCCGCTGCGCAAAGATCATCCTGACGCGCAACCCGATCGAAAGCTACGTCAGTTGGAAGATCGCCAAAGCGACCGGACAATGGAAGCTCACTAACGTCAAACACGCCCGTTCTGGTGTCGTCCAGTTCGAGTCCGCCGAATTCGAAAGCCATCTTGACCGGCTGCAGGAATTTCAGGTCTTGCTTCTCAACCGGTTGCAGCGGTCGGGGCAGACCGCGTTCTATGTGGCTTATGAGGACCTGCAAGACGTCGAGGTCATGAACGGGCTGGCCGCGTTTCTGGGGATCGAGGCGCGGATCGGGGCGCTTGATGCCAAGCTGAAAAAGCAAAACCCGGAACCGCTTGAGGACAAGGTCGAGAATTTCGACGCGATGGAGCGCGCTCTGGCGCGGTTGGACCGGTTCAACCTGTCGCGCACCCCGAACTTTGAGCCTCGGCGCGGGCCGGTGGTGCCCAGCTATGTGGCGGCAAAGGAAAGCCCGCTGCTCTACCTGCCGATCCGGTCCGGACCCGAGGACGTGGTGCTGGATTGGCTCGCCGCGCTGGATTCGGTCGCGCGTGATGACCTGATTCAGGGCTTTAACCAAAAGACCCTCCGGCAGTGGAAACGCCAGAACAAGGGACATCGGTCCTTTGCGGTCGTCCGGCATCCGCTGGCGCGGGCGCATGCCGCGTTTTGCGATCTGATCCTGCCGACCGGCAAAGGAACCTACCCCGAGATCCGCGAAAACCTGCGAAAGACCTTCAAGGTGCCGTTGCCAAAATCCGCGCCCGCCGACGATTTTACAAAGTCGGATCACCGTGCCGCGTTTCTGGCGTTCCTGACGTTCCTAAAGTCGAACCTTTCCGCGCAAACCAGCATCAGGGTCGATCCGCATTGGGCGACGCAGTCGACCGTGCTGCAGGGGTTCGGGGACTTTGCGTTGCCGGACATGATCATTCGGGAAAACCGGATGCGCGTCGATCTTGCCTATCTGGCGATGACGATTGGCCGCGACGGCGCACCGGACCTGCCGCGGCAGACCGATCCGCACGCCGACTTGCTTGCGTCGATTTATGATGACGAGGTCGAAAAAGCCGCAGCCGACGCCTATCAGCGCGACTACATCGCCTTTGGTTTCGACAGCTGGCGCTGATCAGGCGGCTTTGGTCGTGGTGGTGTCGGTCAGTACCGTGAACAGGGTCGCGGGGTCGCTGTTAGCGCGAAGTTTCGCGCAGATCCCGGCGTCCCGCATTGTCCGCGACACCAGAGCCAGAGCCTTCAGGTGCTCTACGCCCGCATTCGACGGGGCGAGCAACGCAAAGACCAGATCGACGGGCTGCCGGTCGACGGCATCGAATTCCAGCGGCTTTTCCAGCTTCAGGAACAGGCCGCAGACTTCTTCCAGACCGGGCAAACGGGCGTGGGGCAGGGCGATACCCTGTCCCACACCGGTCGGACCCAGACCTTCACGCTCGATCAGTGCTTCGACGACCTCGTTCGATCCGACGCCAAAGTTGGCTTCGGCCAGATCGGCGATGTCGTGAAACAGCCGCTTCTTGCTGGTCGTGGCCCCTAGGACCTTGACCGCGTTCAGCTTCAGAAGGTTAGAAAGTTGCATCCGTTTCGCCCTTGGCGGCTGGCTTAACCCTTTGTGTAGCTAGGGTCGATCCAACCAATGTTGCCGTCGTCACGGCGGTAGACCACATTTATGCCGCTATGCTTTTCGTTCTTGAAAACAAGCACGTTGCTGTGGGCCAATTCCATCTGCATGACCGCTTCGCCCACCGACAGAGACGGTATCCTCGTCTCGGTCTCGGCGATGATCATCGCGCTGATGTTGTCTGGCTCGGCCTCGTCCGAATCTTCATTTGCGGCGAGGATATAGGACGCACCGTCAGAAAGTTCAACTGGCTGTGATCGTTCCTTGTGGTGGTCTTTGAGGCGGCGCTTGTATCGCCTTAGTTGTTTGTCCATTTTTTCAGCGCAACTGTCGAAGGCGGCATAGATCTCTGTATCGTGGGATCTGGCCTGACAGGTCAGGCCCGTAGACAGGTGCACGATGCATTCACAGACATATTCATGGGCGGACTTTGAAAAGACGATGGTCGCCTCGGTAGGCCGTCCGGCGTACTTTGAAAGTGTCTCGCCCAGCTCCGTTTGCACATGGGTCTGGAGAGCTTCGCCGATATCGATCTGTTTTCCGCTGATCTGGTAACGCATGGTTGCTCCTTTGCATTATTGGACACAGCACCGCGAACGCCCGAAGGGCCCGGAACGACGCAGTATAGACTGTGGGTATTTTACGATAACGCCTTGATTATGCTCAGTCCTATTCGCGTTTGCAGGAGCCAGATCCTGCGGGTCGACGCGAAGGGAAACCAAGAGAGTCATCACCCCGATTTGGCGACAGAAGACCCCGATTCGTCAATCCACTGCGCAAAGGATTGATGCAGGATCAGATCACGCGAAAGCTGTTGCCAAGGTAAACGCGCCGGACGTTTTCGTCCTGCACCACTTCTTCGGTGGTGCCTGACATCAGGACGCGCCCGTCATGCAGAATATAGGCACGATCGACGATCTGGAGCGTTTCCTGAACGTTGTGGTCGGTGATCAGGACGCCGATTCCGCGGGTTTTCAGGTCCGCGACAAGGTGCCGGATTTCGCCGACAGCGATGGGATCGACCCCCGCGAATGGCTCATCCAGCAGGACGTATTTCGGATCGGCCGCAAGACAGCGCGCGATTTCGGCACGGCGACGCTCGCCGCCTGATAGGGCCATCGCGGGCGCGCGGCGCAGATGCTCGATCGAGAATTCGGACAGCAGTTCCTCGAGCCGTTCGCGGCGACGGGTGTGGTCGCGTTCGGCGATCTCTAGAATGGCAAGGATGTTGTCCTCGACGCTCAGCCCGCGAAAAATCGACATTTCCTGCGGCAGGTAACCGATGCCCATCTGGGCGCGCCGGTACATCGGCAGGTTTGTGACCTCTCGCCCATCGATGATGACCTGCCCGCCTTCGGGCATCACCAGTCCGGCGATCGAATAGAAACACGTGGTTTTGCCCGAGCCGTTCGGGCCCAGCAGCGCCACGACCTCTCCGCGGGCCAGTTCCATCGACACATCGCGGATGACCAGCCGCTTGCGATAGCTTTTCCGCAGGTTGACGATCTGCAGCCCGGCGCTGCCATCGGTCACGGAAAGCTCGGGCTGGGTTGTCATAGTCAGTTCCCGCTTTGCTGAAGCGTGGTTCTTACGCGACCCGTCAGCACGGCACTGCCGGTCACAAGGTTGACCGTCATTTCGCCGGCGCTGATCGCGCTGAGGCCTTGGGTCAGGACAACGTTGCCGCGCAAAACCAGCATCCCGCCAGAGATGTCGTATTCTGCGGTTTCGGCTTTCGCGCTTTCGCTCGGCCCTGTGAATTCAACCCCGCCTCTGATCGACAGGCTGGAAATCTGGCCGGTTTCCTCGACGTAGACGACCTCGACCTCGCCCGCGACGATGGACAAATCGCCCTGCACGATCTGGACATTGCCTGAAAACACGGCAGCGCCGGTTTCCTGATCGATGACCAGCGTTTCGGCGGTGACCTCGACCGGGGCGGTTGGGTCGGCGGAAATCGTGCCAAGCCGGATATTGGTCTGGGCAAAGGCGCCACCCGCCAAGAACAGGAAGCACCAGATCAAAAGTCCACGAAGGTTGGTCAAGTTATTCTCCCTTTTCCGCGGGAAGGTATACCAGCCTCACCCCTTTGTTGAAAACAATCATGAGACCCCCGTCATCATTTGCGCCCCGAACCAGCATTCGGCCCGCGGTCATGGTGCCGAACGGCGCTCGGACCTCGAGCGGGCCGGTGGATTCCAGCGTTCCTGCCTCGATCGAGGCGACGAGTCCCTCGGTCTCCATCAGGTAGCCACGGGTCGCGCTCACGCGGGTTAGGCCGCCGGTTGTCAGCACTTTGTCCGTCGTATTGATCGTTGCGGTTCCGGCGACCACTTCCAGCCTGCTTCCAGAGGCGTCGCTGACGGAAACGCGGGTCCCGTCGATCGTGATCATAGAGCGGTTTGCCGGATCGGGTCGGGCTTCGGACGCGGAAATGGTGAAGATGACGCCATTGGCCCCGACTCCGCTAAAATTGGGGTTCGACAAGCGGTTGTCGCGGGCGATTTCCTCGATCTCTGCGAAAGGGATCAGGCCTTCGTCCGCCGGACTATGGGAAAACAGGAAAAGCGTAGACAAGAGGCCAATCGCGATCAGTGGCAGAATGATCTTGGACCATGTCACGAACTGGCTATAGCGATTGTCACTGGACGCGATCACCCCACGACCCCCGAGGGTCCGGCCAGCGCACCCGAGAAGAACCAAGTTGGCGGGGTGACTGACATATCAATGCGCAAAGATGTCGATTTCGGGCCAGCCTTCGATATCGAGTATCGCGCGGGTGGGCAGGAAATCGTAACAGGCTTGTGCAATCTCTGTCCGTCCTTCGCGGGCCAGCAGGGCATCGAGCGCCTCTTTGAGGGCATGCAGATAGAGCACGTCCGAGGCCGCATAATCCAGTTGAGCGGTGGATAGCGTTTCGGCGCCCCAGTCGCTTTGCTGTTGGTGCTTTGAAATATCGACGCCCAAAATCTCGCTCAGCAGGTATTTCAGCCCGTGCCTGTCGGTGAAGGTCCGCACAAGCTTTGCCGCGATCTTTGTGCAATAGACGGGCGCGGTCGAGACGCCGAAAGTGTGATAGAGCGCCGCGATGTCGAACCGGCCAAAGTGGAACAGTTTCAGGACGTTGGGGTCGGCCAGCATTCGGCACAGATTGGGCGCGGCGGTCTGTCCCTTTGTGATCTGAACCAGATGCACCTCTCCGTCGCCGCCCGACATCTGGATCAGGCAAAGGCGGTCGCGGTGCGGGTTCAAACCCATGGTTTCGCAGTCGATTGCCACCACCGGCCCCATGTCTAGCCCATCGGGCAGGTCATTTAGATAAAGGTGGTTGGCCATGATCGTTCCTTCGTGCTTTGGGACCGGAATAGTGCTTGGTAGACAGGTAAGCAACTGTGCTAGGTTTTCGGGCAAATCACTAGGGGGACAGAATGTTTGAAACGTTAAAGGTAATTCATTTGATCGCGATTCTGATGGGTGGCGGAGCCAGCATCGGTGGCGCGATCCTGTCGCGGCAGGTCGCAATGTCCGGCCAGCCGCCGTCGATGGTGATCATGCACACGTCGGCGACGATGGGTCAGGTCGGGCTGGTCGCGATCATTCTTTTGTGGCTCAGCGGTATTCCGATGGCCATGATGCTGGGTTCGCTTGCGACTGCCGGTGCCGCATTCTGGCTGAAGCTGGTGTTTGCGACTGTCGTGCTCTTGGCCGTTATCGGCATGACCCGCGCCCGCATTTCAGCCGCAAAGGCCGGACGGCCGATCAACTCGGTTTTGGTGACGCGATTGTCGCTGGCCGCACGCTTTGGCACCATTCTGGCCATCATCTTCGCGGTGGTCGCGTTTAACTGATCAGCCCCCCGGGGGCATGGCTTTCCGCTGGCGCGAACGTTCCAGACCCAGTCTGTGTTCGCGCCAGATGATCAGCACCCCCGCAAGGATCACGATCGCAGCGCCAGAGAGCATGGTCAGCGTCGGCACCTCTCCGAAAAAGGCAAAGCCGACCCCCAAGGCCAGCAGCATCGACGTGTATTCGAACGGTGCAATCAGCGAAGCGTCGGCGTAGCGATAGCTGGACGTCAACAGGATCTGCCCCAGCCCGCCAAGAATGCCTGCCATGACCAGCATTGCGGCCTCAGTCGGAGTTGGCAGGACCCAACCCCATGCAATCGTGATCAGAGACAGGCTAGAGGCCGTCACCGAGAACCAGAAAACAATCGTCGCGGTCTGCTCTGTCGCGACCAGCTTGCGGACAAAGACCTGCGCCAAGGCGGCAAAGACGGCGCCCCCCAGAACCACGACAGCACCCAGTGTCTGACGCACGTCAACCGCGCCGGCATCGACCGACAAACGGGGGCTTAGAACGATCAGCACCCCGATCATCCCCAGCCCGACCGCGCTGAGCCGGAACAGCCGGACCTGTTCGTTCAGGAACATAGCGGCAAAGACCACCACCAGCAGCGGCGCGGCATAGCCGATGGCCGTCACTTCGGG
>JALQXR010000016.1:19275-26124 GCA_023263105.1 Marivivens sp.
TCGGGCAATGGCAGCAGCCCGAGACCCGCGAACCCCAGCCCCATGGCCGAAGTACCGACAATCCCGCGCCAAAGGTGCCCCATGGGGTTCGACGTTTTCAGCCCTGTCCGAAGCTCGTGTCGATGGGCAAGCCAGACCACGATCACCGGAATCGCAAAGAACGACCGGAAAAAAACCGCCTGACCAGGAGGGATATTCGCCGAGGTCGCCTTGATCAGCGATGCCATGGCCATGAAAACGCAGACCGAGGTGACTTTGAACGCGATACCGCGGAGTGGTTGCATCGAATTATCCCTTTTGCCGGAACCCTATGCGGGCTGCCGGACACGGGAAAGGGCAGAAATGCCCGCATGGCTTGGGCTAGCTGTCGGTCTCGCGCTCGATGCGGATGAATTCTTTCAGCACGCGCCCGTCTTCGCGGCTATGGGGGGCCTGCTGCAGCGACTTGGTCGAGGCGCGGGGGCCTGCGTCCTTTTCCATGCGATAGAATTCCTGACGCCGCAGCGTATCGTCATGCGATCTGACGCGGTCGAAAACGTGTTTTGTCATGTCTCGATCCTCCGATCTAGGGAGGCCAGATTACCACGGTTTTGCCAGCAACCGATGTCTTAGTCGCCCGATAGGCGCGATTTTGCCCATTCGGCAGCGTCGCGGACGGTCGGATCGGGTTCTTGCAGATGGGGTTCGACTTGCAGGGAAAGCGCTGCGTTGCCGCTGTTCCCGATCGCATAAAGGACGTTGCGAAGGAACCTGTTGCGCCCGATCCGCTTGATCGGACTGCCGGAAAAACGGGTGCGGAACTCGGTGTCGGACAGCCCTGCCAACTCTGCCAGTTCTGGCGCACGGTGGGTTCCGTCCCCCAGCAGCCGAAGGTCGTGGGCCTGACCGGCGAATTTGTTCCAGGGACAAACGGCAAGGCAGTCGTCACACCCATAGATCCGGTTGCCCAGCAACGGGCGCAGGTCGGGGTTAACCGGTCCGTCATGTTCGATGGTCAGATAGGAAATGCACCGGCGCGCATCCAGTCGGTAGGGGCCGGGAAAGGCGCCGGTGGGGCAGATATCCAGACAGGCCGTGCAACTGCCGCAATGGCTGACCTCGGCAGAGTCCGGCTCCAGGTCGACGGTCGTAAAGATCGCGCCAAGAAAGAACCAATTTCCCAGATCGCGCCCCAAGAGGTTGGTGTGTTTTCCCTGCCACCCCAGTCCGGCGGCCTGCCCCAGCGGTTTTTCCATGACCGGCGCCGTGTCGACAAAGACTTTGATCTGTTCCTCTGGCGCGCGGGACAAGAGCCAGCGCCCGACGGCCTTCAATCGCTTTTTTACGACGTCGTGATAGTCGCGGCCCTGCGCGTAAACGGAAATGCCGCCGCGGTCGGGCTGATCCAGCACCGCCAGCGGGTCATGGTCAGGGGTATAGCTTTCGGCCAGCATGATCACCGACCGCGCTTCGGGCCAGAGCGCCGTAGGATCGCCCCGCCAGTTCATCCGCTCGGCCATCCACCCCATCTGGCCATGCGCGCCCGAGGCCACGAACTGCGCCAACCGGTCGGCTGCCTCGGGGATCGCGTCGGGACGGCACACCCCCATCTGCGAAAAGCCCGCGGCTTTGGCATAGGCGCGCAAGTCGTCTTTCAGGGTTTGCATGTCTGACCTGTTTCGCGGTGCATCGCCCGCGACCCTATCTCAGAAATCCAGATCGGCGTAGTGGGGCGGTTGCGGAAAACCGGGGATCTGGTCGGCCAGCAGGGACCGGAAGGCGGGGCGCGACTTGATCTTGGCGTACCAGTCCTTGACCGTTTCGGACCGGTTCCAGTCCACGTCCGAAATATAGTCAAGGCAGCTTAGGTGGGCGGCGGCGGTAAAATCGGCCAGCGTCATTTCGTTGCCGGAAAGCCAGCGGCGTTTCTCCAAGAGCCACGCCATATAATCGAGGTGGTATTTGATCGCCTTGGCACCTGCTTTGACATGCGCGCTTTCGGGATAGCCCGTGCCCATGACTTTGCGAAAAACGCGTTCGCCCAGAAGCTTGCGGGTCACTTCGTTATAGAATTTGTCGTCGAACCAGCCGCATAGCCGCCGCATCTCGTAGCGGGATTCGGCGTCGCGGGGGATCAGCGGCGGTGTCGGGTTGGTTTCATCCAGAAATTCGCAGATCGCCTGACTTTCGCTCATCAACTGGTTGCCCAGTTTCAGCACAGGAATTCGGCCTGCCGGATTGCGGCGCAGGAATTCGGGCGACTGTTCCCAATAGCGCTCTTCCACCAGCTCGACCTCGATCCGCTTTTCAGCGAGCGTCAGCCGGACTTTGCGGGAAAACGGAGAGAGCGGGAAATGGTAAAGTCGGTTCATGTGCAAATCAGATCTGGTGTGACCTCTGGAATGACGCAAGCCGGACGCGGGCGCAAGCGGTCAGCCTTCGAAACAAGCGGCACGTCCATCGACCGCAATGGTCGCCGCCCCGTCTAGGATACGTGCAGATTGGCTTCTGACAAAGGACGACGGAGACGAGGCCGACCGGCCCTTTGGATCGGGAAGGATCGCAGCCAGCCGCGCGGCCTGCATGTCCGACAGATCGATGGCATCAACGCCAAAATAATGCTGGGCGGCGGCCTGCACCCCAAAGACGCCTTCGCCGAACTCTGCGACGTTCAGATAGACCTCTAGGATGCGGTGTTTGCTCCAGACGGCTTCGACGATCGGGGTCAGCAGCGCCTCTAGCGACTTTCGGAACCAGCTTCGCCCGTGCCAAAGGTAGACGTTCTTTACGACCTGCTGGCTGATCGTCGACCCACCCCGCCGCGAGCCGCCTTCGATTGCGTCACGGATCGCCGCGACATCCAGCCCCCAATGCAGGCAGAAATTGGCGTCCTCGGCGGCGACAGCGGATCGTCCCATGGCGGGGGCCATGTCTTCGTAACGGACCCAGTCCCTTTCAAGACTTCCGACGCGCATGCGTTCCGCGATCATGTAGGGCGTATAGATCGGCGGCACGATCGCAAAAAGCAGGACGACGAACAGGACAAATGCCGCAAGCCCGAGGCTACCGCGCACCAGCCACAGGCGCAGTCGTTTGCGAAACGGCACCTTTTCCGGCGCCGGAGCAGAGGTCCTGCGGCGCCGTGTCTGACCGGTTTTCTTTCGTGTTGTGCGGGGCTTTGCCATTCCCCCCCTATAGGGGGCCGCGCGGTTCAAGAAAAGCAGCGCTTTCGAACCAACGCCGTGGTGTTGCACAACCACCAAAACAAAGGACCGGCCCCTTAGGACCGGCCCTGTCTGTGGTTATTCGGCGGGGATTGCCGCCTCTTCAATGCTAAGAGGATGCGGCAGGTGGATCAGCATTTCTTGCGGACAAATCTGGACGAACTTGTCCTTTTCAGTGTCCCAGTGCTGGAGGATGGAGGCCCCCTTTCGGCTGCCTGTCTCGGCCACGTGACGTTCGACCAGCGATTTCAACTGATCGTGCCAATGGGTGACTGTGACGGGGCAGGTGACCAGAGTCTCCATGTTCAAGAGAGGCGCGCTGAGCCCGTCGGGATCATAAAGATAGGCCATGCCGCCGGTCATCCCTGCGCCAAAGTTGGCCCCGATTTCCCCAAGGATCACGGCGACTCCACCGGTCATGTATTCGCAGCCGTTCGAGCCGCAGCCTTCGACCACGACCTTTGCGCCAGAGTTACGGACCGCAAAGCGTTCGCCTGCCCGACCGGCGGCAAAGAGGTAGCCGTCGGTCGCACCATAAAGAACGGTGTTGCCGATGATGGTGTTGTCGGCGGCGACCAGCGGGCTGTTCATCGGTGGCCGGACGACGACGGTGCCGCCAGACAAGCCTTTTGCCACATAGTCGTTGGCGTCGCCCGATACCTCGATCCTGATCCCCGGAGCCGCAAATGCGCCCAGAGACTGTCCCGCAGAGCCCTTTAGCTTGACCGTCAGGTGGTCCGGCTGGAGGCTGTTGCGCATCCCGAAGTTCTTGACGATGTGACTGGACGTGCGGGTGCCGATGGTCCGGTGCGTGTTTTGCACCGCATATTCCAGCTGCATCTTTTCGCCGTCGTTCAGGAAGCGGGCGGCGTCCTTGACGATTTCCGCGTCCAGAGTATCGGGAACTTCGGTCCGGTTACGATTGCGGTCGTAGCGGATCTTGTCCGCGCCATCGACCGTGATCAGCAGCGGGTTAAGGTCCAGATCGTCCAGATGCGCAGAGCCGCGGCTGACCTGCGTCAGCAGATCGGCACGACCGATCACCTCGTCCAGCGACCGTGCCCCGATCGAGGCAAGGATATCGCGCACTTCGGTGGCGTAGAAGGTGATCAGGTTGACCACTTTGTCGGCGTTGCCGGTGAATTTCTTGCGCAGGTCTTCGTTCTGCGTGCAGACACCGACGGGGCAGGTGTTGGACTGGCATTGGCGAACCATGATGCAGCCCATCGCGATCAGGGCGGCGGTGCCGATGCCGTATTCCTCGGCACCCATCATCGCGGCCATGACGATGTCGCGACCCGTCCGAAGTCCGCCGTCGGTCCGCAGGGTGATGCGGTCGCGCAGGTTGTTCATCGCCAGAACCTGATGCGCTTCGGTCAGACCCATTTCCCACGGCAGGCCCGCGTATTTGATCGACGTTGCGGGACTCGCGCCTGTGCCGCCGTTGTGGCCGGAAATCAGGATTACATCGGCCTTTGCCTTGGCGACGCCAGCCGCAATCGTGCCCACGCCGGACGCCGCAACCAGTTTCACCGTCACTTTGCAGCGGGGGTTGATCTGCTTGAGGTCGTAGATCAGCTGGGCCAGATCCTCGATCGAGTAGATGTCGTGGTGTGGCGGCGGAGAGATCAACGTCACGCCCGGGGTCGAGTGACGCAGCCGAGCGATCAGCTTTGTCACCTTCATGCCGGGCAGCTGGCCGCCCTCGCCGGGCTTGGCGCCTTGGGCGACTTTGATCTCAAGCTCTTCGCAGTGGTTCAGGTATTCGGCGGTCACACCGAAACGGCCAGAGGCGACCTGCTTGATCTTTGCGCTTGGGTTGTCGCCGTTGGCTTCCGGCACGAAATGCGCCGGATCTTCGCCACCTTCGCCGCTGTCGGACTTTGCCCCGATACGGTTCATGGCAACGTTCAGCGTCTTATGCGCCTCGGGCGACAGGGCGCCCAAGCTCATGCCGGGGGTGACGAACCGCTTGCGGATCGAGGTGATGCTTTCCACCTGTTCCAGCGGGATCGGCGTGCCTAGCGGTTTGATCGCCAGAAGGTCGCGCAGGTGGATCGGCGGGTTGGCCTGAAGGACCTTGGAGTACTGTTTCCACATCTCGTAAGAGGCGCGGTCGCAGGCAGACTGCAACAGGTGCATGGTCTGGGCTTCCCAAGCGTGCTTTTCGCCGGTGCGGCGGGCTTTGTAGAAGCCGCCGATTGGCAGAACGTCCTGACCGCCCAGCCAGCCGCGCTTGTGGACTTCCTCCAGCTTGCGCTGGATGCCGTGCAGACCGATACCGGAAATGCGGCTGTGCATGCCGGGGAAATACTCGGCGCACATGGCGCGCGACAGCCCGACCGCTTCAAAGTTCAGGCCGCCGCGATAGGACGACAGAACCGAAATCCCCATCTTTGACATGATCTTTAGAAGGCCGGCGTCGACAGCGGCGCGATAGCGGCGCAGCGCGTCTTCGAGGGATCCTTCGATCAGCCCGCGACGGATGCGGTCAGCGATGGAATCCTGTGCAAGATAGGGGTTCACCGTGGTCGCGCCGCCGCCGATCAGAACCGCGAAATAGTGCGGATCGATACATTCCGACGA
Source organism: Marivivens sp. (assembly GCA_023263105.1). Taxonomy (GTDB): domain Bacteria; phylum Pseudomonadota; class Alphaproteobacteria; order Rhodobacterales; family Rhodobacteraceae; genus JALQXR01. The sequence goes on from JALQXR010000016.1 coordinate 25,065, forward strand.
CCGGACGTTGATGCTGGTAAAGGTGCGAAGCCCCTTGCGGGTCAGCCAGCTGTGCACCGCGCTGGTAGCCAGAATGATCGGCATCGGAACGCGGGTTTCGGACTGCTTTTCGTCGGTCAGGATGATGTGGCCCGCACCAGAGCGGACCGCGTCCTCGGCTTCCGAGCGGATGCGCTCCAGCCCGTGACGCAGGGCTTCCTGATCGTCACCGGCGGCAAAAGTGCAGTCGATCACCGCGACATTGCCGCCGAACTGGCGCACCATTTCAGCGAATTCGGCGTTGGCGACAAAGGGGCTTTCCAGCACGAGGATTTCGGTCTGGCTAGAGCTTTCGTCGAGCACGTTCTTAAGGTTGCCGAACCGCGTCTTGAGGCTCATCACGCGGCTTTCGCGAAGGCTGTCGATCGGCGGGTTGGTGACCTGAGAAAAGTTCTGCCGGAAGAAGTGGCTTAGCGGACGATACTGACCGGACAGAACCGCAGGCGGGGTGTCGTCGCCCATCGAGGCGATCATTTCCTTACCGTCTTCGGCCATCGGAGCAAGGACCTGCTCCAGCTCTTCGACGCTGTAACCTGCCGCGATCTGGCGGCGGCGCAGCTCGGCGCCTTCGAATTCGGCCCGTTCGGCCACGTCGCGCATCATATCGTTCAGATCGACGACCTTTTCGATCCACTCGCCAAAGGGCTGGCTGGCGGCCAGCCGATCCTTGATCGCGGTGTCGTGAAAGAGTTTGCCCTCTTCCATGTCGACAGCGATCATCTGACCGGGGCCAAGCGCGCCTTTTTCCACGACAGTGGCTTCGTTGATAGCGACCATGCCTGCCTCGGAGCCCGCGATGAGCAGACCGTCACCTGTCACGACATAGCGCAAAGGACGCAGGCCGTTGCGGTCCAGACCGCCGCAAACCCAGCGGCCATCGGTCATCGCCAGTGCGGCGGGGCCGTCCCACGGCTCCATCACCGCGTTGCAGTAGGCGTAGAGGGCGCGGTGCTCGGGCTTCATCACCACGTCGTCCGAGGACCAGGCCTCGGGCACCAGAAGGGCCTTGGCCAGGGGGGCG
>JALQXR010000170.1 GCA_023263105.1 Marivivens sp.
TCTGGCGCCGCGTCTTCTGGTCGAAGCGACGACAAAACCAGCCATTGGCAGAGCAACGACTGGGACGCCGCCAACAGGGCAAATGTCGCGGCGTCCGGTCGGTCGAACATCGACAACAGGGCGATTGACGACAATTGCGCTGCGGCCGGATAGATCATCGCGACCAGCGCGGTCCGCGTCCGGCCCATCGCGTTCGCAACTTCGACCAGGGCCCCTGCCGCAGGAACACTGACCGCCAGAAATGTTCCCGCAAGCAGATCGCGGCCGTCGAGCCTGATGTCCCCGATTTGCAGCGCCGCACCAAGCCACGCCGCAACCAAGGCAAGGCCGCAGATCGCCACCGAAGGTCCCCAGATCATGCCCGTTAACAGTCGCAGAAGCACCGACAGCGATCCATCGCGTTCCGCCGTTGTCGCGGCTCTTGCGAATACGGTTCCCAGTATCGCGAACCACAGAACCCGCAGCGCGACGCCCATGGACAGAAACAGCGAAAGCTTCGCGAAGACCTCGATCGTGCTTAGGTGCAGCACCGACCGAGTGATCGCAAAACTGGCCGCAAAAGCAGCGAGATAGGCCAGTCCAACCCAGATAATCGAGAGCGACGAGCGCGTCATCTTGGGGTCTCGAGCGCGGACATCACGCCGTCTGCAAACCGCTGGACCATCGCTTCGATCGAATACTTCGACAAAGCCTCACGACCTCCGGTGACCAGCTTTGCGTGCCACGCCCTATCGGTCAGGACCTTTGCGACCGCGTTTGAATAGGCCTCAATATCGTCGGCATCCCGCACGATGACGCCGTTCACACCGTCTTCGAGATAGTCGATCTCGGGGCTGTGGTAGGGAATATCCGTCGTGACCATCGGGGTTTCAAACGCAAAGCTGTCCAACACGGCCAACCCGACCAGCCCCGGCATAAGCCAAACCCGCGACAATGCCAGATAGAGCGCCTTTTCTTCGTTAAACTTCGGGCCAAGATAGTGCAGCCAAGGGCGGTCGGCGGCGGCGGACTTCAACAGGTCCGCTTCGGGTCCCGCGCCCATCACGATAAAGTGGAAATCAGGCACGATCTCGCGCACACGATCCACACAGTCGATCAGAAAAGGGATGCGCTTTTCCGCATAGATCCCGCCGACATAAACCCCGACGTGGTTCGACCCCTGAACCAATGCCGCGCGCAGTTTGGCGACCTCGGTGTCGTCGACGGAAGCAATCTGTTGTTGGATTGTCGTTAGGTCGATCGAGTTGTTGAACACGGTGATCCGCGACGGCGCAAAACCGAAAGCCTCGATGCCGCGCGCGCTCCGCTCTGTATAGGTGAACCACCAGTCAACGCGGCGCGACCAAACGCGTTTCCAGCGTTCCCCAAGGCTTTCAGGGTCAAGAGCTTGAAAGTTCCGGCCATGCCCGAACAAGCCAATGCGGGGCCCGCCAAGGCGCGATCTGATCATGTGGAAGTAATTGGAAAGTATAGCGTTTTCTTGTTGAAGGATCAGTAGGTCTGCATCCCGCGCCGCCTGTCCCAAACTGTGCCAGATCAGCTTTCGCGCAGGCCCCAGTGGAAACCGTGCGGTCGTCGCTTCGGCCCAGTCGATCTCTAAGGTGTCGCCCTTTCCCAAATTGTTCGGGTTGCGGGCATAGACGTATCGATAGGTCACGCCCCTGCGGTCCAGTTCTTCGCGAAGCTGAATATGGAAGGGCACCCGATAATGGTTCGACGGCGGATAGGCGTAAACAACGACGGGCCGGTTCATGCTGAAACCCACCCGATGCGGCGCGCTGCTACTTTGTGTCCGGTCAGGACATCGTGTCGGCCCGCGCTGGGGGGCTTCGCCAGACACCAATAACTGAAGCGTCCATCCTCGCCGCCCAGAAGCCCGAGCGGCGAGGACAGGATTGGGGTTGGTTCGACACAGACTCTGCGACCAAAAGCTCCAAGACCTTCGTGGGGAGAAAGTTGGAGATAGCACTTGCGGACAAGCTTACGAAATTGGGACACGTTCGTACCTGTGGAATGTCACGGAAACTTCCATCAGGTGATCCGAGTTTGGTTAATGGACCATTAATTTTCGTAAACGGAAAACGCTTTAGTCTGCTGAACTTAGCGAGACCAAAGACAGGTCCGGTAAACGCCCGTCAAACAAGCGGACCGAATGCACAACGACCGGTCCACATTCGTCCAGAACCGCTTCGGACGAAAACCCGATCTGGGTCAGCCTGCCCATTGGAACAACTGCTGTCGACTGAACCGGAAGACCATTGGCGCTCACTGAAATCGTGCCGCCACCCCATCCTAGGCTGATCCGGCTTTTCAGCCCTGACCCGACCGCGAACCCCGTGCCCCAATCGACTGGCGCGCCATTATCCTGTCGCAGGCCCAGTTCTCCGCTTGCATCGACAAAAAGACTGATCGCCGAGGCTCCGTCAGACAATGTCACCAAGCCGCACTGGGTTCCGTGCGGCACCAGATCGATCGCCACAGTGCCTTCGCCATCGGCTCCCCAACCAGCAGAAGAGATCGTATTGGCGTCCGCCGTTCGCGTCTGCGGGGCGCCGTTGGTTTCGATGAATGACGTCGGCTGCTCCCCTGCTTCGAGCTGAAAGGCAAGCACCGTAATCGCATCGCCTGCCGTCGCAGAGCCCGGTCCGATGCCCCAACCGGTGGTCACGGCTTGCGAGACTTCGAACACGAAAGACAGCCTGTGCAGGCCGCCTCCCAAATCGGTGTTCCGGACATCGCGGACCACCCCGTTGTTCTGCAGCACCGGAGCGATCGCGCCGACGGCTCCCAGCAATTCCAGGTTTGTCGTCGGCGTGGTGGCGTTTGAATACAGGGTCAGTTTGACTTGCGAACCTGCCGTTTCCTCATACCACAGCTGCACGGCATAGGCCGTATTCGCGGCGAAACCCACGTTACCGGCGGTGGCTCGGTGCCAGACCTGACCACCACTTTCGATGCGAAGGCCCGGGCACAAGCCAAAAGCCTCCAGCGCCAGAGTTTGCAGGACAACCGGCCCGACCCCAGACCAGTCTTCCGCCGTCGCGATCGACTGGGTTATTAGGTTGGTGCGCGCGGGCTCGATCAAAAGCCCCTGACCTCCGCCGTCAATCGATGCCCGCCCCAATCGCGCAAGCGAAAGGGGGGGCGGAACCTTTTTCCCGGCTTCGGCATGAACGGCACTGTCAAAATCGTAGATCAGCGTCGGCACCGCGCCCTCGGGCGAGCGATAGGGCGCAATCCACTGACCGGCGGAACTCCGCAACGCTTGGCCAACTGGCGAAAGTGCTGGATAAAACATCACGTAATCACCAGCGCATGAATTCCGATGGCGGTCGTTCCTGTCGCGTTGACCCGACGCACGCCGACCGGAAGGAAACTGAAATCCGCTACCGCGACGTTTCGACTCTGGCCGTCGACCGTGACGATACTTAGATCGCCTCCGGTCTCGACATAAAGAGCGGTCGCGACAGAGTTCAAATCGACAGAGTCTGACGGGGTGACGGGCTGGATGTCTTTGGCAGGACCGTCCAGAGACAGGGCGCGGTTTTCAAAGGGATTTGACATAGAGGCTCCTCTCATCAGCGCGTTATTCGCGAGTGATCAGACGAACCCTACCGCTTTGGGGTTTCCGCGGTGTTGCAGGACCGTACGTAGGTCCGGATGGCAAAGAGCCCGCCGAAGCGGGCTCTTTTCGGTTAGCCTTTGGCGCCTTGGCCGCGGGAATAGACATCTTCGTAGCGGATGATGTCGTCCTCACCCAGATAGGACCCGGTCTGCACCTCGATCAGGACCATAGGCACTTTGCCCGGGTTCTTCATGCGGTGGACGGCTCCGAGCGGGATGTAGACCGACTGGTTTTCGGTCACCAACTGGACCTTTTCGTCGATCGTGACCTCGGCGGTGCCGGAAACAACGATCCAATGTTCGGCGCGGTGATGGTGGCTCTGCAAAGACAGTGCCGCACCCGGATGAACGTGGATACGCTTCACCTGAAACCGGTCCCCCACGACCAGACTTTCGAACCAACCCCAAGGGCGATGGTCCTTCGGGAATGCGGTCGCCTGAACCGCCTTCTTTTTCTTAAGCGCATCGACGGCCTTTTTGACGTCCTGCGCGCGGCTCATATCGGCGACCAGCACCGCGTCGTTCATAGCAACCGCAAAGATGTTCTTAAGCCCGATGCCGACGATTTCGACGCTGTCGCTGTCGGACCGCAAAAGAGTATCGTCACAATCGATCGACGTCGCTTCGCCGGAAACTAGCACGCCGCGGTCGTCGCGATCGCCCTCGCGCCACACGGCGTCCCAGCCGCCCAGATCGGACCAGCCGGCGTCAAAGGGTACGACGGACAGGTTGTCGGCTTTTTCCATGACGGCGTAGTCGATCGACTTGTCTTCTGCCTTGGACCAGGCGTCGGGCGCGAGGCGGTAAAAGCCCAGGTCGGCGTGGCCGCCGTCGATAGCCGCTTCGACCGGAGCCAGCATCGTCGGCGCATGCTTGCGGAATGCTGAAATCGCATCGGCGGCCCTGAACAGGAAGATGCCGGCGTTCCAAAGAAAGTCCCCCTCGGCCAGCATCTTTGCGGCCGTCGCCTCGTCCGGTTTTTCCACGAACCGTTTCAGGCCGATGGCGGATCCGGTCCCGTCCGGTTTAGAGCTGACCTCGAGGTAGCCATAGGCCGTTTCCGCGTGGGTCGGGGCAATGCCAAAGGTGACCATTTGGCCCTTTTCCACTGCCGCAAGACCGCGGCTGACGGCGTCGTGAAAGGCCGCGCGGTCGGGCACGACGTGGTCGGAAGGAGCGACCAGCAACACCGCGTCGGGATCCGCTCGGTGGGCATGGATGGCGGCGGCAAGGATGGCTGGGCCGGTGTTTCGGCCTTCGGGTTCGATCAGGATCGCACCCGGATCGATGCCGATCGCGGCCAACTGTTCTGTCACAATGAACCGGAAATCGGAATTGGTCAGCACGACCGGCTTGTCGAACTGGACCGGTCCTTCACCCGTCATCCGCTTGGCCGACGACTGGAACAAGGTTTCTTCCCCGACCAGAGGCACGAACTGTTTCGGATAGGATTTCCGAGACAGGGGCCACAGACGAGTCCCGGAGCC
>JALQXR010000171.1 GCA_023263105.1 Marivivens sp.
GTTTTGACGACTTTGATCGGCGCTTGCCCTTGCGGCAAGGTGCTCATCCCCGAAGTTATATGCCAAGCGGCTAGCCTAGAAAAGCAGAGTGTCGCCTATTTTGCCGAAGGGTGCAGGTCGAATGGCCTGAAATTGGTTGGTCTGCGGGCGATCTCTCTGGAAAGCGACAAAAGACAACGGGCCGGAGGAGTGCCTCCGGCCCGTTGCATTTCGGTTTGCGCGGGTCAGCCGCGGTTCTTGATCAGCTCGTCCACGACCGACGGGTCGGCCAGTGTCGAGGTGTCGCCAAGGCTGCCAAAGTCGTTTTCGGCGATCTTGCGCAGGATGCGGCGCATGATCTTGCCCGAACGGGTTTTCGGCAGGCCGGGGGCCCATTGGATCACATCGGGGCTGGCGATCGGGCCGATTTCCTTGCGGACCCAGTTGCGCAGTTCGACCTTTAGCTCGTCTGTGTATTCCTCGCCGTCCATCAAGGTGACATAGCAGTAGATGCCCTGACCTTTGATGTCGTGCGGGAAGCCGACGACTGCGGCTTCGGACACGGCCTTATGCGCGACAAGGGCGCTTTCGACTTCGGCCGTGCCCATGCGGTGACCGGACACGTTGATCACGTCGTCGACGCGGCCCGTGATCCAGTAATAGCCGTCCGCGTCGCGGCGGCAGCCATCGCCAGAGAAATAGTAGCCTTTGTAGTCCGAGAAATAGGTCGCGACAAAGCGTTCGTGGTCGCCATAGACCGACCGCATCTGTCCGGGCCAGCTGTCCTTCATGCACAAAACGCCCTCGGCCTCGGTCGAGGTGATTTCCTTGCCGGTGGTTGCGTCAAGGATCACCGGCTGCACGCCGAAGAACGGCTTGGTGGCGGAACCCGGCTTGGTCGGGATCGCGCCCGGCAGCGGGGTCAACAGGTGGCCGCCGGTTTCGGTCTGCCACCACGTGTCGACGATCGGGCAGGTGCCTTTGCCGACGACGTCGTTGTACCAGTTCCATGCTTCGGGGTTGATCGGCTCGCCCACGGTGCCCAGAACCTTGAGCGACGACAGGTCGTGCTTTTCGACCGGAGCATTGCCATGCGCCATCAGGGCGCGGATCGCGGTGGGAGCGGTGTAGAACTGGTTCACTTTGTGCTTTTCGCACACGGCCCAGAACCGGCCCACGTCGGGATAGGTCGGCACGCCTTCGAACATCAGCGTGGTCGCGCCATTGGCCAGCGGGCCGTAGACGATATAGCTGTGGCCGGTCACCCAGCCCACGTCGGCGGTGCACCAGTAGACATCGCCGTCATGGTAGTCGAAGACATATTCGTGGGTCATCGACGCCCAGACAAGGTAGCCGCCCGACGTGTGCAACACGCCCTTCGGCTTGCCGGTCGAGCCCGAGGTATACAGGATGAACAGCGGGTCTTCGGCGTTGATTTCGGCCGGCGGGCAGGTCGGCGAGGCATGCGCCATCAGCGCGCCATAGACATGGTCACGGCCCGATTTCATCGGCACGTCGGCGCCGGTGCGCTCTACGACGAGCGTCTTGACGTCGCCGCAAATCTCCATCGCCTTGTCGACGTTGACCTTCAGCGGCGTGTTCTTGCCGCCGCGCGGCGCCTGATCGGCGGTAACCACGAGGCTTGCGCCGCAGTCCTTGATCCGGCTGGCCAAGGCGTCAGGCGAAAAGCCTGCGAAAACAATGGAGTGGACCGCACCAATGCGGGCGCAGGCCAGCATCGCATAGGCCGCTTCGGGGATCATCGGCATGTAAAGGACGACGCGGTCGCCTTTACCCACGCCCAGCGATTTGTAGACGTTGGACAGCTTGTTCACCTGCTCGGACAGTTCGGCGTAGGTGATGTGCTTTGAAATGCCGGGGTCGTCGCTTTCCCAGATGATCGCGACCTGATCGCCGCGCTTTTCCAGATGCCGGTCGACACAGTTCGCCGCCACGTTCAGCGACCCGTCCTCGAACCATTTGATCGAGACATTGGGGTGGGCGAAGCTCACGTTCTTGACCTTGGAGAAAGGCTTCATCCAGTCGATGCGCTGCGCTTCCTTGCGCCAGAACGCATCGGGGTCAGCCACAGAGGCCGCATAGAGCGAGTCGTATTTCGCGGCGTCGATGTGGGCGTTTGCAACAAAATCGGGCGAAGGCGGGTATAGCTTTGAAGCGGTCATGGCGTCCCTTGGTCCTTGCTTTTGGTGGGCTGACAGGGCGGGACCGCCTTGGTCGGGTCCTGTCATAGGGTGGCGCGCCGGCGTACCGCGCGCGCCACGAGTTCTTAGATGGCGAGGTATTTCGCCCGCAGCTCGGCGTCGTCCAAAACCTCTTTGGCAGAGCCGTCGAACACGACGGTACCAGTGTCGAGGATGACAGCGCGGTCCGCAAGTTTCAGCGCGGCAACAGCGTTCTGTTCCACGATGATGGTCGTGATGCCCTGATCGCGGATGATACCGAGCGTCTTGGCGATTTCCTGCACGATGACGGGGGCGAGGCCCTCGTAGGGTTCGTCCAGCAAGAGCACCTTGATGTCGCGGGCCAAGGCGCGGGCAATCGACAGCATCTGCTGTTCGCCACCCGACAGGGTCACGCCTTCCTGTTTGCGGCGTTCGCCCAGACGCGGGAACAATTCATAGATGCGGTCCAGCGACCAGCCGATCGGCGGGGCGATCTGCGCAAGCTGCAGGTTTTCTTCCACCGTCAGGCCGGGGATGATGCGGCGGTCTTCGGGGACCAGCGCGATGCCTGCGGCTGCGGCTTCGTGGCTGCGCATGTTGTGCAGCGGCTTGTGGTCCAGCCAGATTTCCCCGTGCTTCAGCGCAGGGTCGTCCAGCCGCGCAATCGTCCGCAGGGTCGATGTCTTGCCCGCGCCGTTCCGCCCCAGAAGCGCGAGGATTTCGCCTTCGTGGATGTCAAAGCTGACGCCCTGAACGATGTAGCTTTCGCCGTAGTAGGCGCGGATATCCCAGACGCTCAGGTACTTGGGATGGGTCGCCGCCATATTCTGGTTCTTGTCGAATGGTTGGTTCATCTCGGCTCTCCTCAGACCTGCGCCTCGCCTAGGTACGCTTCGCGCACCTTCGGGTGACCCTTGATTTTCTCCGGCACGTCTTCGACCAGCGGGGTGCCTTGGGCCAACACGGTGATCCGGTCGGCAAGGCTGAACACAACGTTCATGTCGTGTTCGATGATCGCCATCGTCAGCCCGCGCTTGACGCGGATTTCCTTGAGCAGGGCGATGGTGTTTTCCGTGTCGGCGCGCGCCATGCCCGCAGTGGGTTCGTCCAGCAGCAGCAGACGGGGCTGTTGCACAAGGCACATCGCCATCTCCAGACGACGCTTGTCGCCACGGCTCATTGCGGCCGCATGCTGGTTGCGTTTGTCGAGCATGTTGACGTCGGCAAGGATTTCCTCGGCTTGGGCAAGGATGTCCTGTTCGTGGTCCACCGACTCGAGCGCGTGCAGGCGGAACGCGCCGTCACGTTTCGCCAGACAGGGGATCATCACGTTCTCCATGACCGTCAGATCACCGAAGATCTCTGGCGTCTGGAACACGCGGCTGATGCCCATCTGGTTGATTTCGTGAGGCTTGCGGCCCAGCACGGACTGGCCGTCGAACAGGACCGAGCCACTGTCGGGGATCAGTTTACCGACCAGAACGTTCAGCAACGTGGACTTGCCCGCGCCGTTCGGCCCGATGATGGCGTGGCAGGTGTTTTCCTGCACACTCAGGTTCACGTCACCCAGCGCCTGAAGCCCGCCGAAGCGTTTGTTGACGCCTTTTACTTCGAGAATTCCCATTGGTCGTTCTCCTTATTCAGCGGGGGTTGCGTTAGAGTCGGTGCTGTCTGCCTTTTTGCGACGGACAAGGCGTCCCAGTCGCTGGCCACCTTCGACAAGGCCACCGGGCAGAGCGATCACGACGATCATGAACATCAGGCCCAGCGTCAGGTGCCAGCCTTCGCCGACAAAGCGGGCAAAGAACCACACCAGGCTGCCTTCCATCCAGTCGGGCAGGGCGTGGAACCAGCTGTGCAGCACGCTTTCGTTGATCTTCGAAAAGATGTTTTCAGCGTATTTGATAAAGCCTGCGCCCACGACCGGACCCAAAAGCGTGCCCGTGCCGCCAAGAATGGTCATCAGAACGACCTCGCCCGAGGCAGTCCACTGCATCCGTTCGGCGCCCGCAAGCGGGTCCATCGACGCCAGCAGGCCGCCGGCCAGACCGGCATACATGCCAGAGATCACAAAGGCCGCCAGAGTGTAGGGACGCGGGTTGACGCCGGTGTAGTGCAGGCGGTTCTGGTTCGACTTGATCGCGCGCAGCATGATGCCGAACGGCGACCGGAAGATCCGGATCGACAGGTAGAACATGATCAGCATGATGATCGCGGCAAAGTAATAGCCGAAGGAAAAGTCGAACGCCCAGGGGCCAAGGTCCAGCGTGAACTTGGACCGCATTTCCATACCGAACAGATGGGTCACGGTCGGGCCGTCTCCCAGCAGGTACTGGGGGTCGTTGCTATAGACCTGCAGACCGGTTTCGCCGTTGGTGATGGGCGACAGAACCGAATAGGCAAGGTTGTAGGACATCTGCGCGAAAGCGAGCGTCAGGATCGAGAAGTAGATCCCCGACCGCCGCAGCGAGATATAGCCGATCACGACCGAGAACAGGCCCGCCATGATCACCGACAGGATGATTGCCGGCACGACGTTGTAGGACAGCAGCTTGAACATCCAGACGGCCGAGTAGGAGCCGACCCCGAGGAAGGCCGCGTGGCCGAAGGACAGGTATCCGGTCAGGCCGAACAGGATGTTAAAGCCGATCGCAAAGATCCCGAAGATCACGAAACGCTGCATCAGGTCGGGATAGCCCGCGTTGAACTGTGCCAGCGCCGACTCTGTCGGGAAGGGGTTAAGGATGAAGGGAGCGAACATGGCCATGATCGCCACGACGATGAGGATGCGGGTGTCTTTTTTCGACAGGCCAAGCATGGATTAGTCC
>JALQXR010000172.1 GCA_023263105.1 Marivivens sp.
CAATCGGCAGTCTACTCTAGCTGGCCGCAATGTAATGGCGACCGAGCGGTCGACAAGAAGCCTCGTGGGCGGGCGCTCACGGGTGGCGCTGATCACACGGATGGATTCGGAACCACTGGCACCAGCGACCAACTGTACGTAGCATCTGTACTGGGTTCAAGAATCGACTCAATGCCTGATGGTGCTCGCTTGCCAGCCCAGATTTTGATGGGATGTGCGAGAATCTTCCAACTCGAATGGCCACTGGCATATACAAATGGTTTCATAAAGAACAGTCATTTTAATGATACGCTAAATCACTTGGGATACAACACAGACAGACATCCGAAATGGTCTCTTGACTTAAGCTAACAACATCAAATTCTCAGGCTGGGCCAAACTGAGATGATGCCGTGACACTGAAGGTTTCGATTTGTAGGTTTCGATTCTGAACATGATTTCTCATAACCAAGTCACCAACGATAATTAGCGTGGACAGGCAGAGTGGCTCGGGAGGATACCCTGACTCGGGCCCTAGCCGTGCGCGGCAATTTAAGTGGTAGGAAAGATTCTTTCGAATGTTCGTCGAAATCCGTTCTACGGCATCTCTCCGATCGTTGAGATCGGCACTCAGTGCTGAAGGCTAAATTACTATCTCCTTCTTTTTGTGTATTGAAACTTTCGCCATCGCATTTTCTTACTCAAAAGTGCTTGCGGGCATTGTCTGTGTGATTGGAACTAGACGGAACTGTAGTTGGGAAAGACGCCACGGCGACGTCAGCAAGGATGCACCGTTCTTACTACATTTTGATATCGCCGCTTATCCTCCTCGCTGCGGCAATCAGTGCCGATAAGTTGGCAGCATACCACGATAAAGGAGATTGCGATGCATGTCGTACTATTGTGGAACAATTTTATCACGGCTGGTGAGGAACAATTTGTGGATTGCTACTATTAATCGCAGAGAATAAATTCTTGCACTAAACGCTTGAAATATGCACTAAAACGCGGTTTAGTGCATATTTTCAGATCAAAGAAGAACCGTGTGTTCGCTCGTGTGGCGGTACCCGCGCCCACCACGGAACTGGAAATACCGCGCAAAGCCGCCTACCCGCCCGTCCAGCTCCCAGACCAGACAGGGATCGGCGGCAAGCATCGCCTCGACCTGCTCGGCGGTTTTTTCATCGGGCAGGAAGGTCACGGTCGTGTGCCGGATATAGTGGTTCCAGATGTCCGCGATCGCGCCCGCATCCGCGTTGGTCGCCGCACGGATCATGACAGCACCCGCTGTCCAGAGGGCGTATCGAACACCGCAACAAACCCGGCGGTTTCGGCGGTTTCAAAGGTCACCCGCGGGTCCTCCAGCCGCCCGCCCAACAGGGCCGAGATGTCAGTCGCGCGGGGGTGGCGAACGATCCAACGGTCCAGCCGGACACCCGACGAACCCAGACTGCGCGACGGATGCGGGCTGCCCTCGCCCCATTCGATCAGCGTCGGAAACCCTCCGTCGAACGGGAGGCTCCCGTCCTCAGGAACCGAGATCTTCCACCTAAGCGCCCCGCGCGCAAGATCGACCGCCTGCCCTGCCTCTTGCGGCGCGAAATCAAGCGCGGCGTTCAGGTCCTTGGTCGCGCAAATCCAGTTTCCCAGCCTAGGCGGCCCCGAAAACCGGTCCAGCCCGAACCAGCGGGGTCCGGTCGGCTTTGCGGCGGGATCGGCGGCAATCACTTCCAGATACAGCCCCTCGCCCAGACCCAAAAGACGGTTGTGCGTCCCGTATCGCGCGTGCTGGCCACCTGGCAAAAGAGGCACGCCCAACTGCTCTTCGGCCCAAGCGGCCCCTTCGGCAAGATCGGCGCAGCAAATCGCGATATGGTCCAGTATCAGCATCCAAATCCCCATGTTTGCGGCCACTTTGTCCGATTTCCGACTTGATACAAGAGCCGGGGGCCTTACATTTGGACAAATTCATAACTTTAACAGTCAGGTAATTGGATGGCCCTCCGTTCCGCGATCGACCGCTTCTTCAAACACGATGCCTTTGGAGGCATTTTGCTCATGGTGTCGGCACTTGCCGCGCTGATGGTGGCGAACTCGTCGCTGCAACCTTTTTACGACGGTTTCCTTGGCTCCTACCTTGCCGTCACCGTGAACGGCGAAGGGCTGGAAAAGCCGCTGATCCTGTGGATCAACGACGGCTTGATGGCGATCTTCTTTTTCCTCATCGGACTCGAACTGAAGCGAGAGATGCTGGAAGGCAAGCTCAAGAACCCGCGCGACGTGTTCCTGCCAGGCGCGGCAGCGGTCGGCGGCATGATCGTCCCCGCCATCGTCTACGTGGCGCTGAACTGGTCGACCCCCGAAACCCTAAGCGGATGGGCCATTCCCGCCGCGACCGATATCGCCTTTGCGCTTGGTATCCTCGCATTGGTCGGGAGCCGCGCACCCGTCTCGCTCAAGGTGTTCCTGCTGACGCTCGCCATCCTTGATGACCTTGGCGCCATCGTCATCATCGCCCTGTTCTACACCGCCGACCTCAAGATCGATTACCTCCTGCTGGCCAGCCTGCCTCTGGCGGGTCTGCTCTATCTGAACTGGAAAGGCGCGCACCGCATCGCACCCGCACTGCTCTTGGGCACGATCATGTGGTTCCTCGTGCTGAAATCGGGCGTACATGCAACGCTTGCCGGTGTGATCACCGCCTTCACGATCCCGCTAAAGGACAAGTTCGGCAAATCGCCGCTACACTCGCTGGAACACGGACTCGAAGGCTATGTGCTCTACCTCATCGTGCCGATCTTTGCCTTTGCCAACGCAGGGGTGGTGCTGACAGGTCTCAGCTTCTCCGACCTCCTTGCGCCGCTGCCCTTGGGCATCGCACTGGGCCTGATCGTCGGCAAACAGGTGGGCGTCTTTGGCGTGACCTTCCTGGTGGTCAAGTCGGGGCTCGCGAAACTGCCACACGGGGCGAACTGGCTCCATATCTACGGCGTCGCCTGTCTTGCCGGTATCGGCTTTACGATGTCGCTGTTCATCGGATCGCTCAGCTTCTCTGATCCCGCGCTGATGAACCAGGTGCGTCTGGGCGTGCTGTCGGGCTCGCTGGTGTCGGCGGTGATCGGCTACGTCGTGCTGATCGTCGCCAGCCGAGAAGCGGTCCCCGCGCCCGCCGAAGCCTGAACCACGGTCTGACTCGAACGAAACGGGCGCCCAGATCGCGGGCGCCCGTTTTCTTTGGTCCGATACTCCGGGGCTGAGGGTCCGGCGGACCCGAGGGGGCAGAGCCCCCTACCCCCGCGCTTCGCGGATCAGCCGCAGGATGTCTTCGGCCGCCTTGGGGATGTTCGTCCCCGGACCAAAGATCGCCTTCACTCCGGATTTATACAGGAAATCATAGTCCTGCTGAGGGATCACCCCGCCGCAGATCACGATGATGTCGCCCGCGCCCTGTTCCTTCAGGGCCTGAACCAGCTTCGGCGCCAGCGTCTTGTGTCCTGCCGCTTGGGACGAAATCCCGACCACATGGACGTCGTTGTCGATCGCATCCTGGGCGGCTTCGTCCGGCGTCTGGAACAAAGGGCCCACGTCCACGTCGAAACCGATATCGGCAAAAGCGGTCGCGATGACTTTTGCCCCTCGGTCGTGGCCATCCTGACCCATTTTCACCACAAGCATACGCGGGCGGCGGCCTTCGTCTTCGGCAAATGCCTCGACCGATTTCTGGATCGCGGCAAACCCTTCGTCGCCTTCGTAGGCGGCACCATAGACACCGGCCAATGTCTTCACCTCGGCGCGGTGGCGGCCGAATTCCTTTTCCATCGCCATGCTGATTTCTCCCACGGTTGCTCGGGCCCGCGCGGCTTCGACCGCGGCCTCCAGTAGGTTCCCGCCATCCTTTGCGCGACGGCTGACTTCTTCCAGCGCCGCCGTGCAGGCGGCCGCATCACGCGAGCCGCGCACCGTCTCCAGACGCGCCACCTGCGACGCGCGAACCGCCGCGTTGTCGATGTCGAGGATGTCGATGGGGTCCTCTTTATCCAGCCGGTATTTGTTCACACCGACGATCACCTCTTCGCCTCGGTCGATCATCGCCTGCCGCTTGGCCGCACTTTCTTCGATCCGCAGCTTGGGCATCCCCGAGGCCACGGCCTTGGTCATGCCGCCCATCTCCTCGACCTCTTGAATCAGCTTCCACGCCTCTTCGGCCAGTTGATGGGTCAGGCTTTCGACGTAGTAGCTGCCCGCCAGAGGATCGACGACCTTGGTCACGCCTGTCTCTTCCTGAAGGATCAGCTGGGTGTTGCGGGCGATGCGGGCCGAAAACTCGGTCGGCAGGGCGATGGCTTCGTCCAGCGCGTTGGTGTGCAGCGACTGGGTCCCGCCCAGAGCCGCGGCCATCGCCTCATAGGCCGTGCGGACCACGTTGTTGTAGGGGTCCTGTTCCTGAAGGCTCACGCCGCTGGTCTGGCAATGGGTCCGCAGCATCAGACTGCCGGGTTTCTTCGGGTTGAATTCGCTCATGATGCGGTGCCACAGCAGACGCGCAGCCCGCAGCTTTGCGGCCTCCATGAAGAAATTCATCCCGATCGCAAAGAAGAACGACAGCCGCCCCGCGAACCGGTCCACATCCATCCCGCGTTCCATCGCCGCGCGAACGTATTCCCGCCCGTCGGCCAAGGTATAGGCCAGTTCCTGCACGAGGTTCGCGCCCGCTTCCTGCATGTGGTAGCCGGAGATCGAGATCGAGTTGAACTTCGGCATCTCCTGCGAGGTGAACGCGAAGATGTCGGAGATGATCCGCATGCTCGGGGCCGGCGGATAGATGTAGGTGTTGCGGACCATGAACTCCTTCAGAACGTCGTTCTGAATCGTTCCGGTCAGCTGCTCGGCGGGGACGCCCTGCTCCTCGCCGGCGACGATGAAGAGCGCCAGCACGGGGAGCACCGCGCCGTTCAT
>JALQXR010000173.1 GCA_023263105.1 Marivivens sp.
CCGCAATCGGACGCGCGCCCATGGTAAAGACGTCGCGAAGGATGCCGCCGACGCCGGTCGCAGCCCC
Organism: Marivivens sp.; assembly: GCA_023263105.1. Taxonomy (GTDB): domain Bacteria; phylum Pseudomonadota; class Alphaproteobacteria; order Rhodobacterales; family Rhodobacteraceae; genus JALQXR01. The sequence continues at coordinate 68 of JALQXR010000173.1, forward strand.
TTGGTAGGGCTCGATGTAGGACGGGTGGTTGTGGCTTTCCATTTTAAAGACAACGGCCTGACCGTCGCCGATATCGACCACGCCCGCGTTTTCACCGGGACCGCAGATGACTTGCGGACCTTTGGTCGGCAGTTGGCGAAGCCATTTCTTTGACGACTTGTAAGAACAGTGTTCGTTCCACATCGCCGAAAAGATACCGAGTTCGGTAAAGGTCGGCTCGCGGTTCAGGATGCGGAGGATTTCGGCGTATTCCTCGGGCTTGAGGCCATGTGAGGCGATCAGCTCTTCGGTAATCTGCGGTTCCTGCGTCATCTGGTCCCCCGGGGCATAGTGGCTGGATGGGCCCCCCTTTAGGCGATGCACCGGAAATGCGAAAGGCCGCTGATGCCGCAGGTGTCAAAAAAACACCCCTTTCCAAAGCCCGCCGCGGCAATTGCGCCATCGGGGCCCGAACCGGCGATTAAAATGCAGGCGGCGAAAAAAAACGCCGGGCACAAGGCCCGGCGAAGTCCAACAGGGAGGTATGAAAGTGCTGAGCGTTACAGCATCAGCGCCTTCGAGATGTCAGATAGGGTGCACTGACTGACCAATCAAGAAAAAATGCTGCATCGCAACATCATGGCCGGTATGCGGTGGCTGCATGGCTCACGCAGGGGTCATGCAAACTTTGCCTAAAGTATTGGCAAAGATCAATTTTCCATGCCGCCTGTCAGATCACGGATGCGACGGCGGTGGGCAAAGATCTCTTCCTGAACGAAATCGCGGAAGGCCGCGATCCGTTGGGATTGCCGGAGTTCCTCGGGGTAGGCCAGAAATACAGGGACTTCGGCGCTTTCCACGTCGGGCAGAACCCGGACTAGACCGGGGAAGTCTTCGGTCACATAGTCGGGCAGCACACCCACGCCCAGATCGGCCAGCACGGCCTGAAGCCCGCCGAAATAGTTGTTCACCGTCAGCAAGCGCTGGATGTCCATCGCCAAAAGAGACTGCACAAGCGTCGCGCCCGCGCTGACCTGAAATGCGTTGGGGTTCTGGCAGATCAGCCGGTGCTGCGCCAGATCCTCGAGCTTGGTGATCGGGGCATTGCGGGCCAGATAGGATTCGGTCGCATAAAGCCGCATCCGGACGCTCATCAGCTTTTTGCGGATCAGGTCGGCCTGCGACGGCTCTTTCATCCGGATGGCGACATCGGCTTCGCGCATAGGAAGATCCAGCACGCGCTCTTCGAGCATCAGGTCGATTTGCAGGTCGGGGTAGCGTTCGTAAAGCTTCGCCAGACGCGGCGCGAGCCAGAGCGTTCCGAAGGCAGTGGTTGTCGTCACCTTCAGTTCGCCAAAGACTTCTTCTTCGCTGTCGCGGATGCGGGCGGCGGCGGCTTCGAGCCGTTTGTTCATCGACCGCGTGGCGTCGAACAGCAATTCGCCCTGCTCGGTGAGAATCAGTCCACGGGCATGGCGGTGGAAAAGGGTGGTGTTTAGCGATTCTTCAAGCGACCTGATTTGCCTGCTGACCGCCGATTGGGACAGGTGTAGACTCTCACCTGCGTGGGTAAGGCTGCCGGCGTCCGCGACCGCATGAAATATTCTTAGTTTGTCCCAGTCCATTCCGTGGCTCCACGCGCGGCGTTAACGCTATCGAAGGGTCATTCATTACTCGAAGCATCATGCATGATGCAATGTTACATGTCAGTCATTTATCGCTTTGTAGGTCAGAGATTATGACCTAATGTAACAGCACGATATGTGCCATTTGGGAGGTGACCGGTGTCCTTGCAAGAGATCAGCTTAAAAGACCGCTATAATCTTGAGAAATCGCCAGTCCTGCTAAACGGCACGCAAGCTCTTGTCCGGCTGATGCTGATGCAAAAGCAACGCGACAGGGCTGCCGGACTGAACACGGCGGGCTATGTGACCGGATACCGCGGATCGCCTCTTGGGGCGGTGGACCTGATGATGTCGAAGGCGCAAAAGGACCTTGCGGCCTATGACGTCCGGTTCGAACCCGGCCTGAACGAAGACCTTGCGGCAACGGCTCTTTGGGGCACCCAGCAGGCCGAACTGCGGGGCGAGGGCGCCTATGACGGGGTGTTCGGGCTGTGGTACGGCAAGGGTCCCGGCGTGGACCGCTCGGGCGATGTGATGCGGCATGCCAATATGGCGGGATCGTCGAAATTTGGCGGCGTGCTCATGGCGATGGGCGACGACCATACCGGCGAAAGCTCGACCGTGTGTCACCAGTCCGACTGGGCGATGGTCGACGCCTATATGCCGGTGCTGTCGCCCGCAGGCGTTCAGGAGATTCTGGACTTTGGCCTCTATGGTTTTGCTTTGTCGCGGTTTTCCGGCCTTTGGGTCGGTCTGAAGACGATGAAAGACACGATCGAGGTCACCTCGGTTGTGGATGCCCATTGGGACCGGCTGTCGTTCGAGACGCCCGATTTTGTGATGCCCGAAGGCGGGTTGAACATCCGTCTGGGGGACCACTGGATCCAACAAGAAGCCCGAATGATCGACTATAAGCGGTTCGCGGCAGAGGCGTTTTCGCGCGCCAACCGGCTGGACCGGCGTGTCTGGGGCAAGCCGAACGCAAAGATCGGCTTTGTGGCGGCGGGCAAGAACTGGCTCGATCTGACCCATGCGCTGGCGCTACTTGGTATCGACGAAGCGCGCGCCGAAAAGCTGGGGATCACGACCTATAAAGTGGGGCAGACTTTCCCGCTGGACATGACCAGCTTTCACGACTGGGCCGAAGATCTGGACCTGATCGTGGTGGTCGAGGAAAAGCGGAAGCTGATCGAGGTACAGATCAAGGAAGCGATCTTTGACGACCGGCAGGGCCGCCGTGTTTACGGGTGGTACAAGGGCGGCGCGGGCGGCATGCACGAGGAAGAGCTGTTCCCCACGCGCATGGCTCTGGACCCCATGCTGATCGCGGAAAAGATCGGCGAAATCCTGATCGAAGAAGGCCGGGGGTCGGAGTCGCTGGACGGCTATCTGACCAAAGTCCGCGACGCGCGCCGTGCAGAGAATGCCTCGGACATCGTTTCGCGGGTGCCGTATTTCTGTTCGGGATGCCCGCATAACACCTCGACCAAAGTGCCCGACGGCAGCCGCGCCTATGCGGGCATCGGGTGTCACATCATGGCGATGTGGATGGACCGCGACACGAACGGCTATACCCATATGGGCGGCGAAGGCGTCAACTGGCTGGGCGAGGCGCGGTTTTCAAAGCGCAACCACGTGTTCCAGAACCTTGGGGACGGGACCTATAACCACTCGGGCGTTCTGGCGATCCGCGCGGCCCTTGCGGCCAAGGACGTCAACATCACCTATAAGATCCTCTACAACGACGCAGTCGCGATGACCGGCGGGCAGACGAACGAAGGCGGGCTGACCCCGTCGCGTATCGTGAAAGAATTGCTGGCCATGGGCGTTGAGACGGTCGCCTTGGTCTATGACCCGAAAGAGGACGTGGACCTGTCGCTGTTCCCCGCCCAAGTCGCGAAATACGAGCGTGACGCGCTCCCGCAGGTGATGGAAAAGATGCGCGACGTCAAAGGCGTGTCCGCCATCGTCTATATCCAGACCTGTGCCGCCGAAAAGCGCCGCCGCCGCAAGCGCGGGACATTCCCCGACATCGACAAGCGTGTGTTCATCAACACCGATGTCTGTGAAGGCTGCGGAGACTGCGGCGTCCAGTCGAACTGCGTTTCGATCGTTCCGGTGGAAACCGAATTTGGTCGCAAGCGCGAGATCGACCAGTCGTCGTGCAACAAAGACTTTAGCTGCATCAAGGGCTTCTGCCCGTCCTTCGTCACTGTCGAAGGGGGCACGCTCCGCAAATCGGCGACCGCTGAAATCGACCTCCCGTCGTTGCCCTTGCCGGTGCTGCCCAAGATCAACGGAACCTACAATATCGTGGCCACAGGCGTCGGCGGGACCGGCGTCGTGACGATCGGCGCGTTGTTGGCGATGGCGGCCCATCTGGATGGCAAAGGGGCCGGAATGATGGAAATGGCAGGGCTTGCCCAAAAGGGCGGCGCGGTTCTGGTGCATTGCCGAATTGCAGAGAAACCTAGCGATATCAATGCTATCCGTGTCGCCTCGGGCGAATGTGACTCGTTGATCGGCGGTGACCTAGTGGTCAGCGCGGGCGCCAAGACATTGGGCCTGACGACGACGGGGCGGACGCTGGGCGTGGTAAACAGCCATGAAATCATCACCGGCGAATTCACCCGCAACGCGTCGTTCCGACTGCCCTCGGACCAGTTGAAACTGGCGCTCGAGGCACGGCTGAAGGACAAGGTGGCGTTTCTGGACGCCTCTAAACTGGCCGAAGTCCTGATGGGCGACTCGATCTTTTCGAACATCTTGGTTTTCGGTGCCAGCTGGCAAGCGGGCGGCGTGCCCGTCAGCCACGAAGCCATTCACCGCGCCATCGAGTTGAACGGTGCGGCGGTCGAACGCAACAAGCGGGCCTTTGAAATCGGACGCTGGGCCGTCCTGCACGCAGAAGAAGCGCGCCGGTTGACCGAAAGCAAAGTGGTCCGGACACCGCCCTCCTTGTCCGAGAAAATCGCGCGTCGCGCTGCGGCTCTTGCGACCTATCAGAACGACGCACTGGCGCAGAAATACCGCGATGCGGTTGCGCTGTTCGACGATGAAACGCTGCGTCAGGCGGCGGCGGAAGGCTATCATAAGCTGTTGGCCTATAAGGACGAATACGAAGTCGCGCGCTTGATGTCAGACCCAGCTTTCTCGGCTCAGGTTCGCAATCAGTTTGCAGGCGAAAATCTACGCTTCGAATTCCACCTCGCGCCG
>JALQXR010000174.1 GCA_023263105.1 Marivivens sp.
CGTCATGATCAGCGACAGGGTGATCGCCGGCAGGAAGGACGCCATCACCAGATCCAGCGCCGCGGCCTTATAGCCAACCAGAACGATCCCCGTGGACCAGCCCAGAATGACCGAAAACACCAATATCAAAAGCGAGCCCGAAATGAATTCCGGTATCGTCATCGCAAAGATCGCGACGGTGGAAACGGTCATGTCCAGCGGCCCGTCACGCCTGAGACCCGAGACCACCCCAAGGAAGATGGCCAGCGGAATACCGATCGCGGCGGCCATGGCGGCCAGAATGATCGTGTTGCGAAACCGGTAGGAAATGATGTCGGTAATCGGCTTGCCCCGCTGGACCGACACGCCCAGATCGCCTTGGGCGAGGTTGCCGGACCACTCTAGAAAACGGGTGATGGCAGGCCGGTCCAGATCCAGCCTGCCACGACAGTTTTCAAGGGCCGTATCGCTTGCCCCCCGCCCGAGATGAACCGTGCATGCATCGCCGGGCATCAGCTCTAGCCCGACAAAGACCACGATGGCGATGAACGCCATCGTGAAGAAGGAAAGTCCAATTCTTTCCAGGATCATACCGAGCATGTCAGCGCTCAGTTCTCGGCGATATCGACTTTATTCCATTCGATATAGTCGGACTCGGCCGCCGGGATACCACTGACCCGCGACGAAAGAACCCTGCGACCGTCTTCCTGATAGGGAATAAAGGTCCCGCCTTCTTCGAACAGGATTTCCTGCGCGGCGACATAGTAGCCTCGGGCCTCTTCCGGATCGAGCGTCATCCGTGCCTTGTCGAGCAACGCGTCATACTCGGCATTGGCGAAATGGCTCTCGTTCCAGTCGGCGTCGGTCCGGTAGGCTTCGTTCAGGAACTGGTCCGCAGGACGTTCGCCCCACGAGGTGACGCAGTTCTTGTACCACCAGATATCGTCCCAGTAGCCGTCGGCAGGAGCGACCCGCATGTTGACGCGGATTCCGGCCTCGGCGACCTGCTGCTGGTAGACTTCCAGAAAGCTGACCATGCCGGGTTCAAGGTCGGACGTATAGACGTCGACGTCGATCCCGTCGGGATAGCCTGCTTCGGCCAAGAGCGCCTTGGCGCCTTCGATGTCTTGCGGGCATTCCAGATGGGCACGGTAAGGGTCGTCAAACCGCACGGGGCTGTCGCAGGTCAACTGCGCGTTTCCGGCCCCCACCAAAAGCTCCATCATTTCCTGACGGTCGGCCGCAATCCGGAGCGCCTTGCGGACGCGCGGATCGTCGAACGGGGCTTCGTCCGTGATGAACACGATCCCGAACCAGCCGCCTGTCGGAAACTGCTGCAGGACAAAGTCCGCGTTGTTCGCGTAAAGCGGCTCTTGGTCCCGCGTCAGCGAATTCATGTCGATCAGCCCTGCCATCATGGCCTGATTGCGGGCCTCGGAATCCGGAATGGCGTTGAACGTGATGCCGTCGATCATCGGGGCGCCGCCCCAATAGTTGGCGTTGGCGACCAGTTCGGTCGTGCTTTCGGGGTCATAGGATTCCAGAATGAAAGGACCGGTGCCGTTCCCTGTCTCTTCGATGGTGCCGCCCGACCCTTCCGCGATCATCCGGACGCGATAATCGTAAAGCAGCAGCGGGATCCCCGAATGGGGCGAGCTTAGCTTGATCACAACCGTCAGCGGATCGACGATCTCGACGGTGTCGATGATGCCCAGCACGGCGGCCACGGGCGATTCAAGCGCGGGGTCGTTGATCCGCTCCAGCGAATATTTCACGTCGGCGGCGTCGAACTCGGACCCGTCATGGAAGGTGACGCCGGGACGAAGGTGCAGCGTCCATTCGGTCGCGGCATCGTTCGACGACCAGTCAAGCGCTAGGTCGGGGACCGGTGTGCCGCCGGGACCCTGCCGGATCAGACGATCGTACAGCAGATCGTTCACTTCGTAGAACCGGTTAGGAGAAATGGGATCGAGGCTTTCGCTGCCGCCGTAGCTAAGATCATTCGCAAGGCGCAGGATCTTTTCTGCAAGTGCGGATGTAGCCGAGGTTGCGATCAGTCCGGCCACGAGTGCAGCAAAGCCGGTCTTTCTTAGAAGTCGAGTCTTCATCGGAAGCTCCTTCTGTTGATCCGGCGCGGTACCGGAAATCCAAAACAAACACTGATTACGTGCCTCGACGTTATTCGTATTGACTGGTCTGTCAACGTTCTTATTGTTTGAGCCCTCAAATATTTTTCGCGCGCAGGTTGCTGTTTCGGCGGGCGCCGGCGGTCGTCCGGCGACCCCGCCGACCAAGCCCCAAAAGGAGAAAATCGAGTATGATGAAGGTCGTAACCTACAACATCCAATGGGGCATGGGGCGCGACGGACAGGTCGATCTGGCCCGCATCGCGCGCGCGGTCAAAGACTGCGACATCATCTGTCTGCAAGAAGTGGAAATGAACTGGAGGCGAGTCGAAGGCGCCGATCAGGTCAGTGCTCTTTCGGCGCTCCTGCCGGATCACTACGTGCATTTTGCGCCCTCCGTCGACGTTCAGGACAGCCAAGCCAAAAGCGGCGGCGCACGTCGACAGTACGGGTTGCTGACGTTCAGCCGCTGGCCGATCGCCTCGGCGCGGGTCTTTCCGCTGCCGAAATATCCGATCGTCGGTCAGCTGGTGGACCAGTCCTGCCTGCAGGAACTGATCGTCTCGGTGCCGGGTTGTCCTTTGCGGGTCTATCACACGCACATCAACTGGATATCGCAGCGCCAGCGCAATCTGCAGATCCAAGAGATCATGAAGATCGTCGCAGATGCCCCGCAACAGGGCGGTCCGGTGGCAGGGTTCGGCGTGCCCGAACAGGACTATTACGACGACTGGATGGCGGTCGGCCCCGAAGACCTGCCGGACATGCCGGTTCCGGCGATAATCTTCGGCGATTTCAACATGCGCCCGAATTCGCCCGAATATGATCTGCTGGTGGGCGAAGCCGATGCCTTTTATGGCCGCCAGTCCGAACTGCACCTGTTCAGCGATGTCATGACGGTCACCGGCCACGCCGAGAACTTTGGCAAGACCCACCCCGACGACAACGGCACCGGCTATATGCGCATCGACCACATTCTGGTAACCGGCCATCTGGTCCCAAAGGTCAAACGCGCGTGGATCGACGACGACGCCGACGGATCGGATCACCAGCCGGTCTATGCGGAAATCGACCTCTGACCGTCCAAGGCGTCTGGTCCGGACCGTCGCGGCACGCTGCCTTTGCGTGGCGTGGCGACGCATTCTATGGAAATCGCCGCAAAATCCCATAAGATGGTTCGGCACCACAAGAGGGACGCGATGCCAGCCAAGCCAACACCGCAGGCCGCTTCTAGGCCGAAACGGGAACGCAAGGAAAACGCCGCCCGCCGACGGCGCCAGCTGCTGGACGCGACCGCGCGGTCGATCGTCGCCAACGGCCTGTCACGGACCACGCTTGCGACAGTGGCGGACGAAGCGGATCTGTCACAGGGTGTCGCGGTCTTTTATTTCGAAACAAAGCACCGGCTGTTGACAGAGGTCCTGCGCGATCAATACGCCAAATACGAAACGCTCTGGAACAAGACGCTGGCTCAGGCGGCGGACGATCCTGTCAGCCAACTGGTTGCCATCGTCAAAGCGGATTTCGACAAACGCATCTGCAACCCCAGTACCCTGTCGCTTTGGTTCGCCTTTTGGGGAGAGCAATCCTTTACCCCCATCTACAGCGACATCGCGCAAGAATTCGACCAGCGCCGGACCGAGGCGATCTTGGGGATCTGCACAAGATTGATACCCACCGATCCCGACCGAGCCGCCGAGATCGCCGATTTCATCGACACGATGATCGACGGGTACTGGCAGTATATGCATCTTTATGCCGCGCAATACGATCGCGGGAAAAGCCTTGCACGGGTGTTCCGCTTTATCGGGATGCAACTGCCAGAGCATCGCGCGGCGCTCGACCGCGCGACGGCAGGAAACTAAGGGTCACAGCCCGCGGTCGCGCCGGCCGAATGTCGCCGCCAGATCGATGTCCCGTCCCAGCTCCATCGCGGCCCGATATCCCGAATAGACCGCGGCGGCGATCGTGTTGGGGGCCTCGGCGTCGCCGACGCGGACAACGCTGCGCAGGCTGCCTGCGGTGCCGTCCTGAATCATCGCAGAGATGGATTGGTACAGGTCGCCTACGGGAATGCGGCGTGCCAGCGGGACCATGGCGTCGCAGTCGATGGCGCCCCTGCGACCGGACATCGTACATTCGGTGATGACGCGGCCCGACTCGACGGCCACGATCATCTGGTTGGTGACGACGTTCACGCCTTCGTCGAACAACTGGGCGTTCGAGCTGTAAACTTCTGTGGTCATCACCCCGAATTCGCAGGGCCGTCCGGCGGGCGTGACCAGAGTGACCTCGTGGCCCTTGCGCCGCAATTCCAGCGCCATGACCGACCCGATGTAATAGTGATCGTCGTCATAGATCACGACATGGGACGCGCCGATCGGGTCGCCATCCAGGATCGTTTCCGCACCGATCACCATCCCTTGGGCTTCGGTTTCCAGTCCGGTGGCCGAGTGCCTGCCGATGGTATCACGCGCCCACTTGGAGCCAGTGGCGACCACCACCCTGTCCACCCCAAGGTCAAGCACATCGCTGGCCTTCAGACGGCTTTCGGGGAAGACCTCGATATTGGAGTTCTTGGCGATCTGACCCAACCGCCAGTCCCGAACCCGCGCCCATTCGATCAGACCGGGAAGGCGGGATTCACGGGTGACCCTGCCGCCCAGAGTGCGCTCTGCCTCGGCCAGCATGACCTTGTGCCCGCGTTCGCCCAGCACGCGCGCGGCCTCTAGTCCGGCGGGG
>JALQXR010000175.1 GCA_023263105.1 Marivivens sp.
GGAAGGCCAAGCGAATTGAGTGCGGGATCAAGCGGCATATCGGCCCTGTCCTCTGGGTGTCTGCAAAGTATGGATCGGTCGATATATATGAAAATCCGAAATACTCTCAAGGGCCGGTTTCACCCGACGTTAAGCCCGATGGGTCAAAGTCGCCGGACCAAAGTGATTAGGGGTGAGTTATGTTTTTGAAAAAGATCAACGGGCCGCGGGCGGTGACCCTTCCCGACGGCAGGACTTTGACGCGCGCGGACTTGCCGCCGCCGGATACGGTGCGCTGGGTCGCGTCACGCAAAGCAGTGCTGGTGCAGGCCGTCGATGCGGGTCTTATCGACCGGGCCGAGGTGCTGCGCGACTATGACCTGTCGGAAGAAGAGCTCGCGTCATGGGAAGACGCGGTAGAGCGCCACGGCGAAGCGGCATTGAGGGCGACAAAGCTACAACGCTATAGACAACCATAGGGAGAGTCGCGCTATACCTTACCGGCAAGTAACCGGTTGTTTACCAATTTGATCGTAGCTTGCGCATACCAAAGGCCAAAGCGGAGAAACAGGAATGCGTATTCTACTGGTTGAGGACGATCCGACCACAGCGCGCAGCATCGAAATGATGCTGACCCACGCCAACCTTAACGTCTATACGACCGATCTGGGCGAAGAGGGCATCGACCTTGCCAAGCTCTACGACTACGACCTGATCCTTCTGGACCTGAATTTGCCAGATATGAGCGGTCATGATGTGCTTCGGCAACTGCGGCTTGCGCGGATCGATACACCGATCCTGATCCTGTCGGGTGAGGACGGCACCGAAAGCAAACTGCGCGGGTTCGGGTTCGGGGCAGATGACTATCTGACCAAGCCGTTCCACCGCGAAGAACTGGTCGCGCGCATCCATGCGATCATTCGGCGGTCCAAGGGCCACGCGCAATCGGTCATCAGGACCGGCTCGATCGAGGTCAACCTTGACGCGAAAACGGTAGAGGCCGGCGGCGCCCCCGTGCACCTGACCGGCAAGGAATATCAAATGCTGGAACTGCTCAGTTTGCGCAAGGGCACGACCCTGACCAAAGAGATGTTCCTCAACCACCTCTACGGCGGCATGGACGAGCCCGAATTAAAGATCATCGACGTCTTTATCTGTAAACTGCGCAAGAAACTCAGCGTGGCGACGGGCGGCGACAACCATATCGAAACGGTCTGGGGCAGGGGATATGTCCTTCGCGATCCCGAGCCGGTCGAAAATGCCGAACGGATCGCCGTCGGCGCCTGACCTGCCTCTGGACGGGCCTTTCCCTCCGGCCTAAACCTAATCGGACCAACGCACTGTCCGACGGGGGCCGGGGGAACCATGGCACAACCTTACGAGCCGAACCGACCGGACACGTCGGTCGAAGAAATGGACGCCGATGCGGCCCGCGCCGAAATCGAACGTCTGTCCGGCCTGATCGCCGATGCGGACATCGCCTATCACTCCAATGACGCGCCCGAGATTCCGGACGCCGATTACGACGCGGCAAAGCGTCGGCTCAAGGCATTGGAACACCGTTTTCCCGACCTGATCACCAGCGACAGCCCCACCGGTAGGGTCGGCGCCCCCGCATCGGACGGCTTCGGCAAAGTCCAGCACGCCGTGCGCATGTTGAGCCTTTCCAATGCATTCGAAGACGCCGAGATCACGGATTTTGACGAACGGATCCGCAAATTCCTCGGGCTCTCCGCAACCGCCCCGCTTGCCTATACCGCCGAGCCAAAGATTGACGGGCTGTCGCTGAGCCTCCGGTACGAAGGGGGCCTGCTGGTGTCCGCCGCGACCCGCGGGGATGGCTCGGTCGGGGAAAACGTCACACCCAACGCGCGGACCATCGCCGACATACCCGACCGGATTGATATCGACGGCGTCGTCGAAATCCGGGGCGAGGTCTATATGTCCCACGACGATTTTTCCGCGCTTAACGCACGCGGTTCTGACAGCGGGGCCAAGACCTTTGCCAACCCGCGAAATGCCGCCGCCGGTTCGCTAAGGCAACTGGACCCGACGGTGACAGCGTCCCGCCCGCTGCGATTCTTTGCCTATACTTGGGGCGAACTCGGCAAGCCGCTCGGCTCGACCCAGATGGGGGCGATAGCGCGGATGTCGCAGCTTGGTTTCCAGACGAACCCGCTAACGACGATTTGCGATGGCCCCGAAGACATGCTGGCCCAGTATCGCAAGATCGAAGCGACCCGCGCGTCGCTGGGATATGACATCGACGGGGTGGTCTATAAGGTCGACGACCTAAAATTGCAGGACAAGCTGGGCTTTCGGTCGACCACTCCGCGCTGGGCGATTGCCCATAAGTTTCCGGCAGAACTTGCGTGGACCGTGCTAGAGGCGATCGACATTCAGGTTGGCCGGACCGGCGCGCTGTCGCCCGTGGCCCGCTTGCGACCGGTGACGGTCGGCGGGGTCGTGGTGTCCAACGCAACGCTGCACAACGAAGACTATATCGCGGGCCGATCCAACACGGGCGAGTCGATCCGCGACGGGCGCGACATCCGTGTCGGCGACTGGGTTCAGGTTAAGCGCGCGGGCGACGTCATCCCAAAGGTCGTCGACGTCGACCTATCGCGCCGCGACGCCTCCTCGCGCCCTTATGTTTTTCCCGCCACCTGCCCGGAGTGCGGCTCGGACGCCATTCGCGAAGCGGGCGATGCGGTTCACCGCTGCTCGGGCGGGCTGATTTGCCCCGCACAGGCCATCGAGAGGTTGAAGCATTTCGTGAGCCGCGGCGCCTTTGATATCGAGGGCTTTGGCGCCAAGCAGGTCGAATTGTTCTACAACGACACGGACTTGCCCATCCGCGAACCATCCGAGATTTTCAGCCTCGCGCGTCGTGACGCCGCCAACCTGCCGAAGCTCCGCAATCGGGACGGATTCGGAGAGAGGAGCGTCGCGAAACTGTTCGAAGCGATCGAAGCGCGCCGCGTTATCCCCTTGGCCCGGGTGCTGTTTGCACTGGGCATCCGGCATCTGGGCGAAACCGGCGCTGCAATTCTTGCGCGGCATTACGGAACCTGGGTTGCATTCGAAACCGCTACCACCCGCGCCACCGTCGGAAGCGGGCCGGAATGGGATGACCTGACATCGATCGACGGGGTCGGGGATGTGATGGCGGCATCGGTCATCACCGCGATGCAACAAGAGGCAGAGCGCGCGTCTTTCGACCGGCTCGTGGCCGAACTGGAGATCCAGGCGGCCGAAAAAACCGTCGTCTTCACCGGCACCTTGGAAAAGATGACCCGCGCCGCCGCAAAAGCCCGGGCCGAGTCCTTGGGCGCGAAAGTCGCCGGAAGCGTCAGCGCCAAGACCGATCTGGTCGTCGCCGGTCCGGGGGCTGGATCAAAGGCGCAGGCCGCTGAAAAGCTGGGCATCGAAATGATCGACGAAGACGCCTGGCTTAGGCTGATCGGCGACGCATGACCGGCCGTCCCGAACCCCTCTGGCCGCTGTTCGGCGAACTGGCGACATTGGATGCGGTGGGCCCGAAAACCGCGCAGTTGTTAGAGGCGGTCGGGATAAGCCGCCCGCGGGACATGTTGTTTACCCTGCCACATAGCGGTGTGGACCGACGCCGCCGCGCCTCGATCTCCGAGGTCGTGCCGCCAACGGTCGCAACGGTCGAGGTGACGGTTCTGTCCCATCATCCGCCCCGCCAAAAGAACCGCCCCTACCGAGTGACCGTCCGCGACACGAGGTCAGAGTTCCAGCTGGTCTATTTCCACGCGCGCGGCGACTATCTGCAGCGCCTTTTGCCAGAGGGCGCACGGCGGATCGTTTCGGGCAAGGTCGAAAGCTTTGACGGGATCGCCCAGATGGCCCATCCCGACCACGTCCTGCCGCCAGAGCAGTCCGATGAGATCCCGCTTTACGAACCGGTCTATCCTTTGACCGCGGGCGTCACCCAAAAGCTTATGTGGAAGGCCACGCGAAGCGCCCTGTCCAAGGCGCCGAACCTGCCGGAATGGATCGACGCCGCGCTGCTGGCGCGCGAAGGCTGGCCCGACTGGCTCGACGCGTTGGCACTGGCACATGAACCGCGATCCACGACCGATCTGTCGCCGCACGCTCCGGCACGGCTGCGGTTGGCCTATGATGAATTATTGGCCCATCAACTGACTCTGGCTTTGGCCCGCGCGCAGGTGCGTCGCGGAAAAGGCGTGAAAAGTCAGGGGGATGGCCGGTTCCGGAAAAAGGTGCTGGCGGCGCTGCCCTATAGCCCGACCGGCGCGCAAACCCGCGCTGTCGACGAAATCGCGTCGGATATGGCCAGCGGCGCAAGGATGAACCGGCTCCTGCAGGGCGACGTTGGATCAGGCAAGACACTGGTTGCTTTTCTGGCGCTACTGATCGCGGTCGAGGCAGGCGGGCAGGGGGTCATGATGGCCCCGACTGAAATCCTTGCTCAGCAGCACCGCGAAAGTCTGGCCGATCTGGCCGCGACCGCGGGGGTCCGGCTAGAGGTTCTGACGGGTCGCGACAAGGGGCGCGACCGCGACGCAATACTGACGGCCCTTCGCGCCGGCGAGATCGACATTCTGGTAGGCACCCATGCGGTGTTCCAGAAGGACGTCGAATTTCGCGACTTGCGGTTGGCGATTGTGGATGAACAGCACCGGTTCGGCGTGGCTCAGCGGATGGAACTGGGGGCCAAGGGTCGCGCGACCGACGTTCTGGTCATGACGGCGACTCCGATCCCGCGCAGCCTGTCGCTTGCCCAATATGGCGACATGGATGTTTCGGTGCTGGATGAAAAACCCGCCGGACGTAAGCCGGTCCAGACTGTCTTG
>JALQXR010000176.1 GCA_023263105.1 Marivivens sp.
CAGCCGCGATTGGACCTCTTGGCGCGACATGCCGTTGGCCAGTTCCGGCGCATAGGTCAGCCGCAGCATCAACATGTCGAATCCGGTCAGGACCGCGTTGATATTGTCGTCGTTAAAGATGCTGTCGGGAAGCCGGTACAGGTCATTGAGCGGGCCAAGCGCCTGCGCTAGCTCTTCGTGCAGACAGTCCCTGATTTCTTGCGGAGACGCGTCGGACGGCACAAAAACCGAAGCGATGGTCCGCTGGTCCAGCGTGCTCCAGTCGACGGCACCGGTGTTTTTCTTGCGCAGGAAATCCTGCCAGCCCACCACGCGCGGCACCACGAAACAGGCGGCTCCGGGAACGGCGCGCTGCAGGTCGGAGTGGGGGACGCCCTGGATGGTGATCTGGGCGGTGGCGTCGTTGGTCCGGCGGATATCCAGACCGGCCTCGCGCTGGAGGCGACCGATCAGCTGATCCAGATCGGCAATGTTCTGCGCCGACAGTCCCTCGGCCACGCGGACGCGAACCGGTCCGTCAAATCGTGTCATCCGCGAAAGCTGGCGGCCGCTCTCCATGCGAAAGGTCAGGTCCAGAAAGTCCTGCGCGATGCCGGCATTGGACCGCAGGCTGTATTGTCCGGTCGCGGACCCAAAGGTGCGCATGGCGGGCAGGGCGGTTTCCATCGGCAATGCGCGGTTTGGTGGGGTGCTGACCGGGGTCGCGGGAACACAGGCGCCCAAAGTTGCTACGGCCAGGCCAGATAACCAAGAAGTGGTCCACGCGGGACGTGTCACGCCGGACCTACGGGTAAGCGCCATAATGAAAGCTCCAAACGATAATGACCGAGTCATCATTACCCACCACGGCTTTGGTAGGTTTGGATTGGGGCATTTGGGTGGCAAGGAATGGGAAATGTTGCGCAACCCTGACCCGTTATGACCGCTGGCCACGCGCCATAAAGGCGAGTCGTTCAAACAGGTGGACATCCTGTTCGTTCTTCAACAGCGCCCCGTGGAGTTTTGGCAGCAATGCCTTGCCATCCGCGCGAAGGTCCTCGGGTCCCAGGTCCTCTGCCAGCAACAGCTTCAGCCAGTCGATCACCTCGGATGTCGAAGGCTTTTTCTTTAGGCCGGGGGTTTCGCGGATCTCGTAGAAGCGGGTCAGGGCGGTCGTCAGCAATTCCTCTTTCACGCGGGGATGGTGGACTTCGACGATCTGCCGCAGCACCTCGAGTTCGGGAAACCGGATGTAATGGAAAAAACAGCGCCGCAGAAAGGCGTCGGGCAGTTCCTTTTCGTTGTTCGAAGTGATGATCACCACCGGACGGTGGCGGGCGCGGACGGTTTCGCCGGTTTCGTAGACGTGGAACTCCATCCGGTCGAGTTCCTGAAGGAGGTCGTTGGGAAACTCGATATCCGCCTTGTCGACCTCGTCGATCAGCAGAACGACCTTTTTGTCGGCTTCAAAGGCCTGCCAGAGCTTGCCCTTTTTGATGTAGTTTTTCACCTCGTGGACGCGTTCGTCGCCCAACTGGCTGTCGCGCAGCCGGCTGACGGCATCATATTCATACAGACCCTGCTGGGCCTTGGTCGTGGACTTGACGTGCCACTCGATCATCTCCATGCCCAGAGAGGCCGCAACCTGCCGCGCAAGCTCGGTTTTTCCGGTGCCGGGTTCGCCCTTTACCAATAACGGCCGCTCCAGCGTGATTGCCGCGTTGACCGCAACGGCCAGGTCTTCGGTGGCGATATAATTGTCGGTTCCGGTAAAACGTCGGGTCATCGTCACTCTTCTGCGCTGGTTTTCGTGGTCGGGGGGACGCTAGTGGTCGCAGGTCCCGAAGGCAAGAGAGCGCCGCGTCGCCGGTCCCGCGCCTTTTTACGCTTTCCTGAGTAATAGAAGCCGCAAGAAAAGGGGGCATTGGCTAGTGACAACCAGCCGCCCTTCCGCTAATGGGCACCCATAAAACCGTGGTCCTGCAATTCTTGATGGGCGCGGTTGTTTTGGGGAGAGCGACATGAAAGCGGAACAAATCATAGCCGATTCCTATCGTCCTTCGGCAGACGAACCCTTCATGAACGATCGGCAGCTAGAGTATTTTCGGCGCAAGCTTCTGTCTTGGAAAGCGGAGATCCTAGAGGACAGCCGCGACACCATCGAAGGCATGAAAGACAGCACCCGGAACATTCCCGACATCGCGGACCGCGCGAGCGAGGAAACCGACCGCGCGCTGGAACTGCGCACGCGGGATCGTGAACGGAAACTGGTTGCAAAGATCGACAGCGCATTGCGCCGCATCGACAACGGCGAATACGGCTACTGCGAAGTTACCGGCGAACCGATCAGCCTAAAGCGGCTGGACGCGCGTCCGATTGCGACCATGAGCCTAGAGGCTCAGGAACGCCATGAGCGCCGCGAGCGGGTTCACCGGGACGACTGACCTTGGATTCCAACAAAGCGAGGACCGTCGCCGTCATCGGCGGTGGTATCGCGGGACTGACCGCGGGGCTGTGTTTTGCACGGACCGGCGCCAAGGTGACCGTTTACGAACAGGCAGATGAGCTAAAAGAGGTCGGGGCGGGGCTTCAGGTCACGCCGAACGGGGCTGCGGTCCTGCGTGGACTCGGGCTTGACGGGGAAGCGGACCGGCTTGGCCTGCGTGCCCGCAATCTGACCCCCATCGACGCGGTCTCTGGTCG
Source organism: Marivivens sp. (assembly GCA_023263105.1). Lineage (GTDB taxonomy): Bacteria > Pseudomonadota > Alphaproteobacteria > Rhodobacterales > Rhodobacteraceae > JALQXR01. The sequence goes on from JALQXR010000176.1 coordinate 2,683, forward strand.
GCCCATCGCGCGCTTTGACCTGACGCGACTAGGGGGGGAACCCTACCGCTTTTTCCATCGCGCGGATCTGCTGGGATTGCTGGCCACGGCTTGCGACGCGGAAGGCGTGCGCATTGTCACCAGCGCGCGGATCGAAAGCGCAGATCCCGACGGGCAGATCACTCTGGCAGGCGGGGCGACGGTCCGCGCCGATCTGGTGTTGGGGGCCGACGGGATTCATTCGAAACTAAGGCCCGTGCTGAACGGGACCGACGCGCCCTTTTTCACCGGACAGGTGGCGTGGCGGTCGGTCGTCCAGATGCCCAATCCGCCCGCCGAGGCACAGATCTGGATGGCTCCGGGACAGCATGTCGTCACCTATCCGCTGATCGGGAACCGGCTGAACATCGTCGCAGTGCAAGAGCGCAGCGAATGGGCCGCCGAAGGCTGGAACTTTTTCGACTCGCCCGAGGTTCTGCAGGCGGCCTTTGCATCCTGCGCCCCGCGCTTGCGCGACATCCTCGGGCAGGTCCAAACCACGCGGCTGTGGGGGCTGTTCCGCCATCCCGTCGCGCCCGTCTGGGCCAAGGGCGTCAGCGCGATCCTTGGCGATGCGGCGCATCCGACCCTGCCGTTTCTGGCGCAGGGCGCGAACCTTGCACTAGAGGACGCATGGGTGCTGGCGGCGCTGTGCAACCGGTCGAGCTCGGTCGATGACGCGCTGTCCCGCTACCAGTCGATCCGAGCGCCGCGTGTCGCCCGAGCCATCCGGACCGCGAACGCCAATGCGGTGAATTACCACCTGTCCGGCCTGAAACGAACGGCGGCCCAAACGGGTCTTCGGACCTTGGGGGCGGTGGCGCCCAATCTGTTCCTGCGCCGCTTTGACTGGCTTTACGGATATGACGTGACCAAAGAGCTGCCGCTCCGCTAGGCGGCGAGGTCGATCCAGACCGGCACGTGGTCCGACGGTTTGGACCGCGCGCGTTCGTCGGATTCGATCCAGCACTCTGTCAACAGGTCGGCGCATTGCGGGGTCAGCAGGAAATGGTCGATGCGGATGCCGTTGTTCCGTTCCCACGAATTGGCCTGATAATCCCAGAAACTATAGTGTCCGGCACCACGCACGCGGGCGCGGAACGCCTCGGTGAATCCGAGGTTGAGGACACGGCGGAACGCCTCTCTGGTTTCGGGACGGAACAATGCGTCCTCGGTCCAGTTTTCCGGATGTTTGGCGTCCTCGGGTTGGGGAATCACGTTGTAGTCACCTGCCATCAGGGCGGGCATTTCCTCTGCCATCAGGGCTTGGGCGCGGGCGTGCAGACGTTTCATCCAGCCCAGTTTATAGTCGTATTTTGGACCGGGCGCGGGGTTTCCATTGGGCAGATACAGCCCGCAGACACGCACCGCGGTCTTGTCTCCGATCACGGTTGCTTCGATCCAGCGGGCCTGTTCGTCAATGTCATCGCCGGGCAGCCCGCGGGTCACGTCCTCGAGCGGGAGTCGGGACAGGATCGCGACCCCGTTAAAGCCCTTTTGCCCATGGGTTTCGACCCGATAGCCGCGGTCTTCGAACAGGTCGCGCGGAAAGGCTTCGTCGATGCTTTTGATTTCCTGCAACAGGACAACATCCGGCTTCGCTTCGTCCAGCCACCGCAGAAGGGTTTCGATGCGGGCCTTGATGCCGTTGATATTGAACGTGACGATGCGCATGTGGGTCTCCTTTGCCCGACTTGTCGCGCAATCGCTTCGGTCTGGCAAGCCAAGCTAGCGCTTGCGCTGCCTCTCTTGGGCGCGTTCGATGGCCCAGACCACCAACGCATGATCGTCGCGCTGGGGGAGGCCGGAAACAGTGATCGTTCCGATCGGGCCGGTGTCGCGGATCAGGATCGGGAAACAGCCGCCCGAAAACGCGTGCGTCGCAGGGCTGAGGCCGAATACCTTAGCATAATCAATATTTTGCGCGCGACTCGTCGCGCCCATGAACAGCGACGAATGGCCAAAATGTTCGGTCACGCGGATCTTGCGTTCGATCCATCCGGCGTTGTCGGGCGACGATCCGGTCAGGGCGGCGTGAAACAGGCGGT
>JALQXR010000177.1:0-343 GCA_023263105.1 Marivivens sp.
CCGATCGAGGCGATTCAGGAAGTGTCCCATAACGTCGCCGTACCGCAGGCGATGCTGGGCAGCGGCGAACACTACGCGCTCGAGGTCAAAGGCGACTCGATGATCGACGCGGGCATCAACGACGGCGACATCGTGGTGATCCGCGAAACCACCACGGCCAACAACGGGGACATCGTCGTGGCCTTGGTCGAGGATCACGAAGCCACCCTAAAGAAATTCCGCCGCCAGAACGGCATGATCGCGCTAGAGGCGGCGAACCCAGCCTATCAAACCCGCATCCTGCACGATCATCAGGTAAAGGTTCAGGGTCGTCTGGTCGGGTTGATCCGCACCTATTGATCGA
>JALQXR010000177.1:353-4746 GCA_023263105.1 Marivivens sp.
GACAGGTGTTCGGATCGGTCACGGGCGGCCGGTCCATGGCCTGCGGCCCGCGATCTGGGCCGCCGTTACGACATGCCCGCTGCCATCAATGGCCAATGAGCCGGTGTCGCGCAGGCGGGCTTCGTCATAGACCTCGCACGGTCTTGGCCCTGCATCTTGATTGGTGATCAAAAGGTCGGCGCCGCCACAGCCATCGACTTCGGACAAGGCGCGGCTGCCCGCGGCCAACAGCACGGTGATCTCGCCCAGTTCAGCAGTGACCACCCTGCCCCGCGACGTCCAGCCGGCCCGTGCGGCGGCATCTGATTGTTCGCTGCGTTCTCCGTCGGACTCGAGCCATTGCGACACCGCGAATCCGTCGCCACGGTCGCGGGCGATCGCCCGCCCGACATCGGTCAGTAACCCCGCCTGACCGCCGCTTTGGGACACCAGCAAAATGGGCCGATCCGATGCCGACCAGACCCAAAAAGCGCCCACGACCCCCAGCCATCCGGCGTGCCGCAGGCGGCCCTGCCAGATCACCACGAACAGCGCCGAAACCGCCATCAGCCCCAAGGCGATGGTCGGGGCCGCAGGCACAAAGCTGAGCGCACCGCTCAGTCCCGCGACCGCTTCGGCGACCGACAGGATCCAGCTAAGGCCCAGTTCGACCCCGATGAACCCGATCCAGTCGAGCCCCAGCGGAGCCAGAACCACCGCGGCCAGCGCCGACGGCATCACCAGTGCCCCCATCACCGGCACTGACAGGATGTTCGCGATCAGGCCATAATGGGACAAGGTCCCGAAATGCGCGGCCGACACTGGCGCGGTCGCAAGCCCCGCGACAAGCGACGACAGGACCACCGACACCGCACCCTTCAGTAGCGGATGCGCGCGGCTTTCCAACCGACCGACGGACCCGAACACCCAGACCAGCCCGACGGTTGCCGCGAACGACATCTGGAACCCCGGGCCCAAGAGTTCCTCTGGCCAGAGAACCAAGATGATCATTGCCGAGATCGCGACCGACCTGAGCGTCAGGGCCCTCCGGTCCAGCAGGATCGCGACAAACATGGTGCCGACCATGATGAACGCCCGTACGGTCGCAACATTCCCGCCGGACAGGACCAGATAGGCTCCGCCGCTGGCCAGTGCGACCGCTGCGGCGACCTTTTTGCCGGACAGTCGAACCGCACCCCACGGCCACAACGCCAAGGCTCCGCGCACCGCCGCAAAGACCGTCCCCGTCAAAAGCCCCATGTGCAGCCCCGAGATCGCCAGCAAATGGGCAAGGTTCGTCGCGCGTAGGGCCGATGTCGTGTCCGTCGAAATCGCGGATCGGTCGCCGGTCAGGATCGCCGCGGCAAAGGCTCCGGTCTGGCCGTCGATCCGCTGGCGGACGTGGCCTGACAGCGCCGCCCGGATGCGTCCGACCCACAGCGCCCACCCGTTTTGGGCGGGCTCCAGCAGCACCATGGGCGACCTTGTGTAGCCGATCGCGCCCAGCCGGTCGAACCATGCGTTCAGCCTGAAGTCGAAGCCACCCGGTTCCGCCGGTCCGCTGGGAGGCGACAGATGGGCGGTGGCGCCGACGATCATGCCCGGCTCGGGCGACAGCCACCGCTGGTCGCCGTGCAGCGATATCCGGACCCGCGCGGGTGTCCGGTCCGGTGCGATTCGATCAAGCGTCACATGGTCCAGCGTCACTCTGACAGCATCGGACGCAGATCGGTCGACCGCAATGACGCGCCCCGTCACAGGCCCGTAATAGCGGAACGTCAGCACCGGATCGGACACGGTATCCGTCCGCAGACCCGACACGCCCGCACCCAACAGAACCAGCGCCAGAGCATAGGCCAAAGGCCGCACCGCATAGTCGATCCGACGCCCCAGTCCGACCGCCAATATCCCAAAAATCGCCATGGCGAACCAATGTCCGGCGCGTGGCTCGGCAGGCAGGGAAAAATACCCCGCGATGCCAATACCGATCATCACCGGCGCCCAAAGCACCAGCCTTCCGCGCTGAGCAAGCAGCGTCGCGCCGATATCGGGCAATTGGAGCACTCTGCGCCCTTGTCCTTAGGTTGCTGGCAAAGTATCCCCTGAGGCTAATCCTCCTTGGTTATCGAAAGGTTAATGCCCATGTCGTCCGGACAGGTCGTCACCAGGATCGCTCCTTCGCCTACGGGCTATATGCACATCGGCACGGCCCGCACCGCGCTGTTCAACTGGCTTTTTGCGCGCGGCCGCGGCGGGAAGTTCCTGTTGCGGATCGAAGACACCGACCGTGAACGGTCGACCCCTGCCGCGACCGAGGCGATCGTCAAAGGGATGACTTGGCTTGGGCTGGAATGGGACGGCGACGTGGTCAGCCAGTTCGCGCGGGTCGACCGCCATGCCGAGGTCGCGCACCAGATGCTGGCCTCGGGCCATGCGTACAAGTGCTACTCGACTCAGGACGAAATCCAGACCTTCCGCGAAGCCGCACGGGCCGAGGGCAAATCGACCCTGTTCCGGTCCCCGTGGCGTGACGCCGACCCCGCCACCCATCCGGACGGGCCCTATGCGATCCGTGTAAAGGCCCCGCTGGACGGCGAAACCATCATCGACGATCAGGTTCAGGGACAGGTCCGTATCCGCAACACAGAACTGGACGACATGATCGTGCTGCGGTCGGACGGCACGCCGACCTATATGCTGGCTGTGGTGGTGGACGACTTTGACATGGGCGTGACCCATGTGATCCGCGGCGACGACCACCTGAACAACGCCGCACGCCAAATGCTGGTCTATGCGGCGATGGGCTGGCCGCTGCCTGTCTATGCCCATATCCCGCTGATTTTCGGCCCCGACGGCAAGAAAATGTCGAAGCGCCACGGCGCAACCGGCGTCGATGAGTATCAGGCGATGGGCTATCCCGCCTCGGGCATGCGCAATTACCTCGCGCGGTTGGGCTGGAGTCACGGGGACGACGAATTCTTCTCGGACGCCGAGGCGATGGAATGGTTCGATCTGGACGGAATCAACCGCGCCCCGTCGCGGTTCGATTTCAAGAAACTGGAAAACATCTGCGGCCAGCATATCGCCGCGACCGAAGATGCTGCACTGCTGCAAGAGGTCGAAGGTTTTCTGGCAGCAAGCGGCGCCGACCCGCTGACCTCGGGTCAAAGGGACGGTCTGCTGCGTGCGATGTATTGCCTCAAGGAACGGTCGAAAAACTTTGCCGAACTAATTGAAAAGGCTTACTTTGTTCTGACCGAAGGCGCGGTCGAGCCGGACGAAAAGGCCGTGGCGGCGCTGGATTTAGTATCCCGTGGTATACTGGGCGAATTGACGCCGCAGTTGCAAAATGCTAGCTGGGACCGAACAACTTTGGAGGAGGTTGTCGCGGGCGTTGCAGAGGCCAACGACACCAAACTTGGAAAGCTTGCAGGGCCCCTAAGGGCCGCACTCGCCGGACGTTCCGTGACGCCCAGCGTGTTCGATATGATGCTGGTGCTCGGGCGGGACAGAACGATTGCTCGACTGACTGACATCAAGGCTTGAGATGGCGCGCGCCGACCGCGGGCGCTCTGACAGATCGGTCACCAGGGCATTTCCCTGCGAGACCCAGAAACCGAGGAACCGACATGGCAGAATCCAAAAAGAACGCGACGCTCACGATTGATGGCGCGACCTACGAATTGCCCATGCACTCGCCCACCGCGGGGCCGGATGTGATCGACATCCGCAAGCTCTACGCGCAGGCAGGCGTGTTCACCTATGACCCTGGCTTTACCTCGACCGCGTCCTGCGACTCGACCATCACTTTCATCGATGGCGACAAGGGAGAGCTGCTGCATCGCGGATATCCGATCGACCAGCTGGCCGAGAAATCGCATTTCCTAGAGGTCTGCTATCTGCTGCTTTATGGCAACCTGCCGACGGCGACGGAATTGACCGAATTCGAAACGCTGGTCACCCGTCACACGATGATCCACGAACAGATGCACATGTTCTTCCGTGGGTTCCGCCGTGACAGCCACCCGATGGCGACCATGGTCGGCGTGGTCGGCGCGATGTCGGCCTTTTACCACGACTCGACCGATATCAACGATCCCCACCAGCGCGAAGTCGCCGCGATCCGCCTGATCGCCAAGATGCCGACGATTGCTGCGATGGCCTACAAATATTCGATCGGCCAGCCTTTCGTGTATCCCAGCAACGATCTGGATTACGCCGCGAACTTTCTTCACATGTGCTTCTCGGTTCCGGCAGAAAAATACGTTGTGAATCCCGTTCTGGCCCGCGCCATGGACAGGATCTTCACGCTGCACGCCGACCACGAACAGAACGCATCCACGTCAACCGTGCGTCTGGCGTCGTCGTCGGGCGCCAACCCGTTTGCCTGTATCGCCGCTGGCATCGCCTGCCT
>JALQXR010000178.1:0-1963 GCA_023263105.1 Marivivens sp.
CCATGGTGGCCAGCATTAAGTAGGACTGCTGGGTCAGCGACATGCCGACGGTGTACATGTGGTGTGCCCACACGACGAAGCCGAGAGCGCCGATGGCGACCATTGCGTAGACCATCGGCAGGTAGCCGAAGATGGGCTTGCGAGAGAAGGTCGCGATCACGTGGCTGATGATACCGAAAGCCGGCACGATGATGATGTAGACTTCGGGGTGACCGAAGAACCACAGGATGTGCTGGTAAAGGATCGGGTCACCGCCGCCAGCAGGCTGGAAGAAGGTGGTGCCAAAGTTACGGTCGGTCAGCAGCATGGTGATGGCGCCAGCCAGAACCGGCAGCGACAGCAGGATGAGCCATGCGGTGACAAAGATCGACCAGGCGAACAGCGGCACTTTGTGCAGGGTCATGCCCGGCGCACGCATGTTCAGGAAGGTGGTGATCATGTTGATCGCGCCAAGGATCGACGAGGCACCGGACACGTGGACCGCGAAAATCGCGAGGTCCATGGAGTAGCCGCCTTCGCTGGTCGACAGGGGCGGGTACAGAACCCAGCCAACGCCCGAACCCAACTGGCCCGAACCGCCCGGAGCAAGCATCGACGCGACGCCAAGCGACACACCGGTGACATACATCCAGAAGGACAGGTTGTTCATGCGCGGGAACGCCATGTCGGGCGCGCCGATCTGAAGCGGCATAAAGTAGTTGCCGAAGCCACCGAACAGCGCCGGAATGACGACGAAGAACATCATCAAAACGCCGTGGTAGGTGATCAGAACGTTCCACAGGTGACCGTTCGGCGTACAGGTTGCCGCGGCGTCTGCCACGAAGCGTGCGCCTTCCTGGCACATGTATTGTACGCCCGGCTCCATGAGCTCGAGGCGCATGTAGACCGTGAAGGCGACCGAGATGAAACCGACGACCCCGGAAACCCAGAGGTAGAGGATCCCGATGTCCTTGTGGTTGGTGGACATGAACCAGCGAGTGAAGAAGCTCCGCTCGTCGTGATGGTCATGGCCGTGGGTGGCTGCGTCTGCCATTTGGCACTCCCCGTATTGAAAGTCGTCAAAGATAGGCGCACCGAGTCACACCCGGCCCACCTGCTTTGTTTGGGTTCTAGTGTCTCGCGACCGAAGGGGCAATATTCGATTGGCACAAAGCCTTGGGATAAATTGGCGCAGGGGCGCCTTTGGCCTGCCGCGCCGGAGCGACGATCCGGCGGCGCTGCGCGGTTCGCTTGTGGTTACGGGCCGCTAGACCGTGCAGCGCGGCGTCATCACGCGGTCGAAATGGCGTTCCAGCGCGACGTCCACGTCCTCGATCGTCACTGGCAGACCCAGATCGACCAGACTGGTGACGCCGTGATCCTTGATGCCGCAGGGCACGATTCCATCGAAATGGCTCAGGTCGGGCTCCACATTGATCGAAATCCCGTGGAAGCTGACCCATTTCCTGAGCCGGATGCCGATGGCGGCGATCTTGTCCTCGGCCACCGAGCCATCGGCGGCGCGCGGGCGGTCGGGGCGTTCGACCCAGACGCCGACCCTTCCGTCGCGGATATGGCCCGTGACGTTGAACTCTGACAGTGCGGCGATGACCCATGCTTCCAGATCGCGCACAAAGCAGCGCACGTCGCGCCCGCGTTCGCCCACGTTCAGCATCACATAGGCCACGCGCTGCCCCGGTCCGTGATAGGTGTATTGGCCGCCGCGCTTGGTGTCATAGACCGGAAAACGGTCGGGGTCGGTCAGGTCCGCCGGTTTGGCCGAGGTGCCTGCGGTATAAAGCGGCGGGTGTTCGACCAGCCAGATGGCTTCGTCCGCCTCGCCCAAGGCGATGCTGGCGGCACGGGCCTCCATAAAGGCGACCGCGTCGTCATAATCGGTCAGCCCCGACGTCCTGATCCATTCAACCATGTCGTTACCCCGGCAAGAGACCGGCCCCTTTCACCGCAGGGACATAGGTGCGGC
>JALQXR010000178.1:1973-4744 GCA_023263105.1 Marivivens sp.
CGCTGCGGTGCGGTCCGGTGCGCTCACGAGTGGGGCGCCAACAGCGCATCGAGCAGGATCGATTCCCCACCGGTGCCGCGCACAAGGGCCTCGAATTCGTCACGCGCGTCCCGTCGCGGCGGGCCGAGGCGACCGCCGCCAGCGCCACCCAGTGCGACCTGTGGACCTGCAACCCTGCGGTGGGCTCGGTTTCGGCCATTGCGTCGGACAGGCGGATCAGCACCAGATCGCGGCCGCCCGAGGTCGTCACTTCGACATAGTGGTCCTGCGTCGTCATCGACAACAGCGCGCCGCGCCGGTCGATCGGCAGCCGCTCGACGATGCGGGGGGTTGTCGGCGCAGGAGCGGCGGCGGCCCGCGGCGCCGGATCGGGTCGGCCCAGCGACGGCTGAACCAGCGCGACCGACACCGACACGATCATCGAAATCACGATGACATTGATCGCAAGTACCGGCAGATAGCCCTCGGTCAGAGGGTTCACACCGAACACGGCGGTGTTGAGCAGGGCGATCTCGAGCAGCACCACGGGGCCGGTGGCAAGTCCGGCGGTCAGCACCGACCCGATCCACCCCAGCCGCCGCCGTGTCACATGTTCGGTAAAGGTCGCGACAAAGGTGCCGGTAAAGAAGGTCACAGCCGCAAGGAACAGCCAATAGGCGAACCGAGGCACCAGCCGCATCGCCTCGTCCGTGCCGAACGGCCCCGCAAGCCCCAGAATCAATCCCGCCGCGACCACGCCGATCCAGACCGGAGGCCGGCTGAACAGCGCGTGCATTTCGCGCTTCGTGAGTTGCAGGGGCGTGTCGGTCACGTCTGATCCCGTCCGGTTCGCGAAACCGCGCTGTCGCGGGGAAAGCTCTCCGCCCAGAACGGTTCCAGTTGGTCAATTGGTAAACAAGGAGCCCCCCCGATGGCAATGTTAACCCCCTTTTTCGAGGCCCCGATTGCGGTGCAGGTGCATATGATTGCGGCCACGACCGCGCTGGGCCTGACGCCGGTCATGTTCCTGCGCAAGCGGCGCGACCGTCTGCACAAGGCATTCGGCTACATGTGGATGTCGAACATGGTGATCGCGGCGCTGTCGTCCTTCGCCATCATGGAGATCCGCGTGATCGGCCCGTTCAGCCCGATCCACATCCTGTCGGTCGTGACGCTTTGGGGGGTGTGGCAGGCCATCGCCCTGATCCGCGCGCGCAACATCTCGGGACACCGCGCCACGCTTGGACATATTGCCTTTTGGGGGCTGGGCGTCGCTGGGGCTCTTAGCTTTCTGCCCGGGCGCACGATGAGCCGGATGTTCTTTGCCGAAGCGCCCGAAACCGGCTTTGCGGCGGTCGTGGTGGCGGCGATCCTGCTTGGGGTCGGCCTGCGGTGGATCGGTCGGCGCCCGTCCTTGGCGGGATAGGGAACAAATTGCGACAGAGAGGCGTTTTGCCTCTTCACATCTTTCGAATCCCTCGCTATTGACCCCCCCACCAAGCCCAGACAGTGCGGTCGTGGCGGAATTGGTAGACGCGCAGCGTTGAGGTCGCTGTTCCTTAACCGGAGTGGAAGTTCGAGTCTTCTCGACCGCACCATCATCCCCAAGTATCGGGAACCTGTTCAAACGCCTTCAGGGCGCTGGACCCGGCTATTTCCAAAATCTGTCAGTTCCGGAATCTGTGTCGACTGCGACAGGCAGTGTCGGCGGATGACCGAACCGTTGCGGCTGCTGGCGAGCGTTGCCTTGGGACAAACGGCGGGGCCCGTGCGGCGGTTCGCGCAGGGGTTGAAAACCGGACCGATTTTGCTGGTTTCCCTTGTGGCAAAGGCCATTGGGCGACCGGTTCACCCGCCTTCTGTGGCGAAATTGCCGCGCCTGCCAATCCTTTTCTGCCGTTCCGCCCGCTTGGGTCCGCACATGTTGACGGTGTGCCGGAGTTGGGCGATTCAGGACAGGTGACTCGCGGTTGCTCTCCCGTCGAGGTTCCACGAAAGCATGAGCCCCGCGCCTTAACGGCCGGGGCTCATGTCATTTCAAACGGCGCAACCGGCGGATCAGCCGTGGCGCAGCATCACGTGGCGGACAACGGTGTAGTCCTCTAGCGCGTAGGCGGACATGTCCTTGCCGTAGCCGGATTGCTTGAGCCCGCCGTGGGGCATTTCGTTGCACAGCATAAAGTGGGTGTTGATCCACGTGCAGCCGTAACGCAGGCGCGCGGCGGTCGCCATGGCGCGGCCCACGTCCTTGGTCCAGACCGAGGAGGCAAGTCCATAGTCGCTGTCGTTGGCCCAATCCACGGCGGTGTCCACGTCCGAGAAGGGCGTGACCGACACGACGGGGCCAAAGACCTCGCGGCGGACGATTTCGTCGGACTGCTTGGCGCCGGCAATCACGGTCGGCCGGTAGTAAAAGCCCTTGTCCATGACTTCGCCGCCGGTGGTGACTTCGATGTGGTTCAATTCGCGGGCACGGTTGACAAAGCTGGCCACGCGGTCGCGCTGGCGCTGGCTGATCAGCGGTCCGATTTCGTTGGTGGTGTCGTCGTCGTTCGACAGCTGGATCGACGACGCGGCCGAGGTCAGTTCGGCCACGAGGTTGTCGTAGACTTTCTTGCCCGCGTAGATGCGGCAGGCGGCGGTGCAGTCCTGACCGGCGTTGAAGTACCCGGCACCGGCGATGCCCTCCAGCGCGGTCTGCAGGTCGACGTCGTCGAAGACGATCACGGGGGCCTTGCCGCCGAGCTCGAGGTGCGTGCGCTTCAGGTGCTTGCCGGCGTGCTCGGCGATCC
>JALQXR010000179.1 GCA_023263105.1 Marivivens sp.
TCAGCGGAGGCGGCTCGTTGTCGGGCTTTACCCAAGGCGACGGTTCGCACCTGCGGGGCAAGACGATCACCCTGAACACGCGTGACTGGACCTCGGTCGCGATCCGCGACGACGAATCCTATTTCGCGGACAACGATGGCAATCAGGTTCTGGACGGGGCGCAGACGATCTTTGGCAGGAGCTATACCAATGGCCGCGTGGTCGAAGCCGAATACACCGTCACGGTCCGCACGCCGACCGGCGAGACCTATAAGCTGATTGGCCTGAACATCAACGAACCGGGGTCGTCCTATTCGGCCTTCGGGACGATCGAAGGGCTGGCATTCATCGGGAATTTTCCGCCGATCGGGGTGCCGCTGACGGTCGTGACCACCGCCGAAGGTCCCGGTGCGTCGATCACTTTGGCGAACACCTATGCGGTGCCGTGCTTTGTCGCGGGCACGCTGGTCGATACGGCGGACGGCCCCCGTCCGGTCGAAAGCCTGAGCGCCGGAGACCTTGTCTGGACGCTGGATGCGGGACTTCAGCCGCTGCGGCAGGCCCTGTCGACCTTTGTCGACGCGGAACGGTTGCAGGTCGAACGGCGGTTGCGGCCGGTCCGGATACCGGCCGGTGCGTTCGGTCAAGGAGTCCCCGCAGTCGACGTGCTGGTCAGCCCGCAACATAGGGTTCTGATCGACGACTGGCGTGCCGCCTATTTCTGGGGCGAGGATCAGGTCTTGGTCCCCGCCATCGCGCTGGTTGACGGCCGTCGTGTCCGGCAGATCGACCCCACGCCCGGCGTGACCTATGTCCACCTCGTGTTCGACCGCCATCAGGTGGTGTCGGCCTCGGGTCTGCTGAGCGAGAGCTTTTTTCCCGGTGTGCGGGCGCTTGCCGCGCTGTCGCCCGAGGCGCGGGCAGAGTTCGACATGTTGTTTCCCGATTTCGTGCCGGTCGGACCGGCCCAACTGGCCCGTCCCGAGGTGCGCGGACGAGAGGCGCGTCTGGCCGCGCGCTGGGTTCCGGGGGATCGCGCCGCTTAGTGGAAGTCGCGGCTTTTCGGGATCAGCCGCAGGTCGCGCGGGTGGCCGTGGCGCAGCAGGGGCGGCTCTGATTGCGGATCGCTCCGCGTTTCAGAGATCGACTTTTGCGTTCCCTGTTTGGGCGCGCGTAGCCCGTCGGGGGCAAGCCGCAACATCGCGTCTGTCCGGTCCTCCAGGCTTTCCGCGATAAGGTGGATGATTTCGACATCGCGCTGCACCACCCCGTGGATCACCAGAAGCCGCGACTGCATCACCGTCTTTCGGAACTGCTCCATCACCTTGGGCCAGACGATGATGTTGGCGACGCCGAGCTCGTCCTCGATGGTGATGAAACAGACGCCCTTGGCCGTGCCGGGCCGTTGCCGGATCAGCACCAGCCCCGCCATTTTCACCCGCTGCCAGTTGCGCGCGGACTTAAGCCCTGCGGTGTCGGTATAGCCCTGTTTGCGCAGGCTGGCGCGCAGAAAGGACATCGGATGCGCCTTCAGGCTCAGGCGGAGGGTCTGGTAGTCGGCCACCACCTGTTCGCAGACCGGCATGGCGGGCAGGGGGACCGGCACTTCGTCGCCTTCGTCGCGGGTTGCGGCGAACAGCGGCAGGTCCGGCGCGTCGCGCAGCCCCTTGGCGTCCCAAAGCGCCTGACGGCGGTCCAGAAACATCGACCGCATGGCGTCGGCCTCGGCCAGTCTGCGGACATGTGCCGCCGTCAGCCCGCCGCGTTCCTGCAGGGATTTCAGGTCGTCATAGGGCGCGTCCCGCCCCGCCAGCAGCCGCAGCACCGCGTCTTTGCGCATGCCGCCGATCTGCCGCATCCCGAGCCGCAGCGCAAAGACGGGTCGTCCGGCGGCGGTTTCGGGGGAATAGGCCACGGGTTCCAGAGTGTTGTCCCAGTCCGACAGGTTCACGTCGACGGGCCGCACCTGGACCCCGTGGTCGCGGGCGTCGCGGACCAGTTGGGATGGCGCATAGAACCCCATCGGCTGCGAATTCAGCAGCGCGCAGGTAAAGGCGGCGGGGTAGTGGCATTTCAGCCAGCTCGACACATAGACCAGATGCGCGAAACTTGCCGCGTGGCTTTCGGGGAAGCCGTATTCGCCAAAGCCTTTGATCTGGTTGAAACAGCGGGTGGCGAATTCGGGGTCATAGCCGCGCGCGACCATCCGTCCGACCATTTTTTCCTCAAGCAGGCCGATGGTGCCCTTGGACCGGAAGGTGGCCATCGCCTTGCGCAGTTCGTTCGCCTCGGCGGGGCTGAATTTCGCGGCATCGATGGCGATCTTCATCGCCTGTTCCTGAAAGATCGGCACGCCCAGCGTCCGGCCAAGGATGTTCTTCAGCTCTGCCGGATCGTGCGGCGGGGCCGGACTGGGGTAGGCCACGGGCTCCTCTCCGGCGCGGCGGCGCAGATAGGGGTGGACCATGTCGCCCTGAATGGGGCCGGGGCGGACGATGGCGACCTCGATCACCAGATCGTAGAATTCGCGCGGGCGCAGGCGCGGCAGCATGTTGATCTGCGCGCGGCTTTCGACCTGAAACACGCCGACGCTGTCGCCCCGGCACAGCATTTCATAGACGCGGGGGTCCTCTTTCGGGGTGGTGGCAAGCGTGTAGCGGCGGCCGTAGTGGGCCTCGATCAGGTCAAAGCATTTGCGGATGCAGGTCAGCATCCCCAGCGCGAGGATATCGACCTTTAGGATCCCCAGCGCGTCGATGTCGTCCTTGTCCCATTCGATGAAACTGCGGTCGGGCATGGCGCCGTTGCCGATGGGCACGGTTTCGGTCAGCGGGCGTTCGGTCAGGATGAACCCGCCCACGTGCTGGCCCAGATGGCGGGGCATCCCGATCAGTTGTTGCGCCAGAAGGATCGTCCGGCGCAGCACCGGATCGTTTAGGTCGAGCCCCGCCTCGGACGCGTGTTCCTGCCCCACCTCGCGCCCCCATGATCCCCAGATCGTCTTGGCGATCGCGCCGGTGACATCCTCGGACAGGCCCATGACCTTGCCGACCTCGCGGATGGCAGAGCGGGGGCGATAGTGGATCACGGTGGCGCAAAGCCCCGCGCGGGCGCGGCCGTATTTCTGGTAGATGTGCTGGATCACCTCTTCGCGCCGTTCGTGTTCGAAATCGACGTCGATATCGGGGGGCTCCTTGCGTTCCTCGGAGATGAAGCGTTCGAACAGCAGCTGGTGCTGGGCGGGGTCCACAGCCGTGATGCCAAGCACATAGCACACCGCCGAGTTCGCCGCCGAGCCGCGCCCCTGACACAGGATCGCGGGCTGACAGTCTTCGCGGGCAAAGCGGATGATGTCGTGGATGGTCAGGAAATAGCGCGCGATGTCGAGCTTCTCGATCATGGCGAGTTCTTTTTCCAAGACCGCGCGGGTGGGCAGCGGCACGCCGTCGGGGTAGCGCCACGCAGCGCCCTTCCACGTCAGTTCGCGCAGATAGTCCTGCGGGCTGCGGCCTCCGGGGACGACTTCGCGCGGGTATTCGTAGCGCAGTTCCTCTAGGTCAAAGGTGCAGTCGTCGGCCACCGCGCGGGCGGCGCGGAGCGCGTGGGGCCATTCCGCGAAAAGGCGGGCCATTTCGGCGGGGGATTTCAGGTGGCGTTCGGCGTTGGGTTCCAGAAGGCGGCCCGCCTTGGCCAGCGTGGTGTGTTCGCGGATGCAGGTCATCACGTCCTGCAGCGGGCGGCGGGCGGCTTCGTGATAGAGCACATCGTTGGTGGCAAGGATCGACAGCCCCGCCCGTGCCGCCATCCGGTCCAGCCGGTTGATCCGCGCGCGGTCGCCGCCGCGGTACAGGTAGCTGGCCGCGACATGCCCCAGCGCGGGCAGGCGGCGGGCCAGCGCGGGGAGCGTCTTTTCAAACGTATCAAGAGCGGTCGCGGGCGGCACCACGATCAGCCGCGTGCCGTCGCTTTCGCGGGCGAGGTCGGAAAGTGTGATGTCGCAGGCGCCCTTGGCCTGCCAGTTGCCGTCGGCGTCGTGCATCTTGCCCTTGGACAGGAGCCGCGACAGGCGGCCATAGGCGTCGCGGGTCGTGGGGTAGGCAAGGAATTCTTCGCCCGAGATCAGCCGCAGGCGGCAGCCGATGACGGGGCGGAGCGCGGCTTTCTTGGCCTCGACATGCAGCCGCACCACGCCGGCGAAGGTGTTGAGGTCCGCGCAGCCGACCGCGTCATAGCCCAGCGACCATGCCGTGCGGGCAAGGTCCACCGCGTCCGAGGCCCCGCGCAGGAAGGAAAAGCAGGTCGCCAGCCCCAGTTCGACAAAGGGCGCGCGGGCGTTGGCGGTAAAGTCGCCATCGTCGGGCAGGGTGCGGCGGGGGATGGAGTGGTCGTTTTCAGGCATGCTCAGGGCCTTTGGGTTGGCGGGCGCGGGGGGCGCTGCCCCCCTCGGGCCGTGCGGCCCTCTCCCCCCGGGATATTTCTGGCACAAAGGCAGGGCGGGCGGGGAGGGTGCGGGTCATCCGAAAACCCCGTGGATGAACCAGCGCGGTTCCGCGCCGCGTCCGTCGCCCAAGAGGCCTTCGCGGTAGATCCAGAAGCGCGCGCCGAGGTGGTCTTCGATCCGGTAGTAGTCGCGCAGCCGTGTGCCGGGGCGGTCGCGCCACCATTCGGGCGCGATCCGTTCGGGGCCGGAGAAGCGGGTGACGCGGTGGGTCAGGCGGCGCCAGAGGAACTGGGCGGGCGGGCCTTC
>JALQXR010000017.1 GCA_023263105.1 Marivivens sp.
GGTCGACTAAAATCTTTCCCCCGTGGCGCGACATGTCCGGTTCTCCTTTGGGTGCGATGACCGGCGCACAATGGGGCAGGCACAGGTGGTGTGCAAGGGCGCGGGTTGCACAATCGACGTTGTCGGCTAGGTCTACAAAGACACAGGTCAACGACGGATATGGCTATGCTTTTGGGATTATGCGGATCGCTGCGCGGCGGTTCATTCAACCGGAAACTGATGTACGCGGCGGCGGCCGAATTCGGCGCCGTCCGGTTCGAAGAGGCCAATCTGCGGCTTCCTCTTTATGACGGGGATCTAGAGAGCGGTTCGGGTATCCCGGCCGAGGTCCAGGTGCTGGCCGACCAGATCGCCGCTGCGGAGGCCGTGATCGTTGTGACGCCCGAGTATAACAAGATGCTGTCCGGAGTTCTGAAAAACGCGCTCGACTGGGTGAGCCGGACCAAGGGCTCTCCTTGGTTGGACAAACCGGTTGCGATCCTGTCCGCGACCGGTGGCAGATCGGGCGGCGAAAGGGCCCAGAATTCGCTTCGGTTGGCGTTGTCGCCGTTTGGGCCGCTGTTGCTGACGGGCCGCGAAGTTGCAGTTGCGTCGGCCAGCGAACAGTTCGATGCGGACGGACGGTTGTTGTCGGACCGGTACCGCGCCGCGGTTGCCAACCAGATGACCGCCTTGCGGTCGCTGGCGCGGTCGCGGGCCGAACTGGTTCAGGCCTGAAGCCGGTTCGACACTTCGATCAGATTGCCGTCGGGGTCGCGCAGATAGATCGACAGGATCGGTCCGGTCGCGCCGGTGCGCCGGATCGGGCCTTCGGTGATCTCTATGCCTTCGGCGGCCAAATGGGCCTGCCACGCCGCAAGCGGGTCAGGCGACAAAAGGCAGAGATCCGCGCTGCCCTTCGTCGGGCGGGCCGCTTTCGGTTCGAATTCCTGTCCTGACTGGTGGAGGTTGATCTTTTGCCCGCCGAACTTCAGCGCCGTGCGGATCGTGCCATCGGCGGGGCGAAAGGACTCGGCGGTCATCCCGAGGACGCGTTCGTAGAAATTGGCGGTGACGCCGACATCCGCGACGGTCAGCACGATGTGATCCAGAAAGTCGACTTTGGGCATCTTGCGTCGGGTCCGTATTAGTGGTGCGGTGGCAGAATGACAGCAGATCAGAAGATTTCGCAAACACGTTCCGACGTCATGGATCCGGATCGGGCCCGTGCGATGCAGGCCACTTTGGGGCACGAACCGGATATCGTCTCGGGCGATCCGCTTCCGCCGTTTTTCCACCAGCTGTATTTCTGGGACCCGCAGCCGCCTGCGCGACTGGGCCGTGACGGCCATCCGAAGACCGGCGGGTTCATCCCCGATATGGGGCTTCCGCGACGGATGTGGGCTGCCGGACGGCTTCGGTTCCATGCGCCGTTTCTGGCCGGAGTGCGGGCCGAAAAGACCTCGGTCATCGAAAGCGCGATCCGAAAAGAGGGCCGCACCGGACCGCTGGCCTTTGTGCGGGTGCGCCATGACATCCGGCAGCGGCAGGCGCTGGTTCTGACCGATTGGCAGGACATCGTCTATCGAGAGGACCCGGACCCGTCCGCCCTTCAGCCCGCCGCACCTATGGCGCGGACAGACGAAACCGCGCGACTTGCCATCGCCTTTGATGCGACCGCGTTGTTTCGCTATTCGGCACTGACCTTTAACGGGCACCGCATCCACTATGACGAGCCCTACGCAAGGACTGTCGAAGGCTACGCAGGGCTGGTCGTCCACGGGCCGCTATTGGCGCAGATGCTGATGCTCCTTGCCGAGGGACAGTTGGGCCGCCCGCTTGCGCAGTTCGACTACCGCGCCACCGCCCCGCTGATCGCAGGCGAAACAGCCGAGTTCTGCTGGAACGACGGGGCCCTTTGGGCGCGCGGGCCGGATGGGCGGCAATGTATGGAGGCGACGGCAAGCTAATCTAGCGCAGCGCCACTCCGGCCCGAATGGTTCCGACCTCGAACCCCCGCCGATTGGTCAGGGGTGCGTCCAGATAGCGCCGCGTCACGTCGTGAGCGGGGTCCAGAACCCCCAGCTTGACCAGAATGGCGGCAATCGCACATTCGCTGGCGCGGGTTGTGCCATCCACGATCTTGAGCGCGACGCCCAACTTCTTTTCGGGGATCATGGCGAAAAAGACGGCCTCGGCCCCTGTCTTGATCGCGACACGCCCGTCCATTGCCCGCATCAGTTCGGTGCAGGACCGTCCCTCTCCGGCGACAAGCTCGGGATGGGCGGTCATCGCGCGGATCAGTCGATCCATCGCGGCATGTCGCGCACCGGATTTGTCCCGCGCGCTGGCGAAAGTCGCCATGGCCCGCGCAAATCCGTGCAGGCTGGCGGCAAAGTTCGGCGCGGAACAGCCGTCGATCCCGAAAACGGGGCTGGTTTCCTCGGTCAGTTCGTCATGCGCCTGCCGGATGGCCAATTGCACAGGGTGGTCAATTTCCAGATACTCTGGTCCTGCGTTCAGCGCCTTCGTAAAGGTCAGAAAACCGGCGTGTTTGCCCGAGCAATTGTTATGGCATTGGTCGGGCGAGGTATGGCCGCAGATCAGCTCTGCGCTGGTTTCGGGGTCGTAGGGCATATGGGCGCCGCAACGCAGATCGTCGTCCGATAGTCCCATATCAGCCAGCCAAGCCCGCACGCGGTCGACGTGGATGCGCCCGCCATTATGGCTTGCACAGCAGAGCGCCAGTTGTTCCGAGGTCAGGTGATCGCCAAAGCCGCCTTCGATCATCGGCAGGGCCTGCATCATTTTCGACGACGAACGCGGGTAGATTAGCGCCGTGGGATCACCCCACGCATGGACGATTTCGCCCTTCTCGTCGCAGACGACCGCATGGCCGCAATGAAAGCTCTCAAGCAGGTCGCCCCGCCAGATTTCGGTAAAAATTTCGGGATTGGTCATCGTCAGGTCACTGGTCGAGCCCATTGGGGCTTTCCCATGTGGGCGGTTTCTTGCTATCCATAGCCTATCGAGTTGAAAATTCGTCCGCCACAGGAAAAGGTGCCAAAAGAATGCATCTCTGTATCGGGCCGGTAGAGGCATGACAGCTTGGAGGCTGTGTAGATGAAATCTAGTTTTTCCGCGGCTCTGGGATTTGCCGCAGCGATGATGGCCGGGTCCGCCGCGATGGCACAGGAATCGTCGAACCGCGTTGCAGCGAATACCGACTGGAGCGTGTTCGAAGAGCAAAACCCCCGCGAATGCTGGAGCGTTTCGGCACCCAAGGAAACCGTCAACACCCGTGACGGGAACGTGGTCGCGGTGCGTCGCGGCGAAATCCTGTTGATGGTGTTCTACCGTCCGGGTGACAACGTGACCGGTCAGGTTGCGTTTACCGGCGGCTATCCCTTTGCTGGCGGCTCGACGGTGACGATCGACATCGGCGGCACCCAGTTCCAGCTGTTCACCGAAGGCGAATGGGCATGGCCCGCCACGCCCGAAGACGACGCCGCCGTGATTAACGCGATGAAGCGCGGCGCGGACGCCACGTTGACCGGCCGGTCGGGCCGCGGCACCGTGACCACCGACAAATTCTCGCTCTTGGGCTTTACGGCTTCGGTCGACGAGGCAGCCCGCCGCTGCGCCGGTTAAGCAGAATAGCGCCGTAAGAAATCGGGGCGGCGGATTCCTTTGGCATCCGCCGTCTTTTGCTATATGAGGCCCATCTCATCCGATCCGAGGCCCAGTCCATGTCCGCATCCGCTCCGATTACCCAAGACGTCATGACGATCCCGCGCAAACTGCCCGAGGGTCCGATGAACCTTGTTGGCTTGACCCGTGATGCCATGCGCGACGCGCTGATCGCCATCGGCACGCCCGAAAAGCAGGCCAAAATGCGGGTGAACCAGCTTTGGCAGTGGATTTATCACTGGGGCGTGCGTGAATTCGACCAGATGACCAATCTGGCCAAGGACTACCGCGCCAAGCTGGCCGACCATTTCGTGATCGCCATCCCCGAGGTCGTGACGCGGCAAGTGTCCGAAGACGGCACCCGCAAATACCTTGTCCGGATTGCCGGCGGGCACGAGGTCGAGGTCGTCTATATCCCCGAAGAGGATCGCGGCACGCTCTGTATCTCGAGTCAGGTCGGCTGCACTCTGACCTGCACCTTCTGTCATACCGGCACGCAAAAGCTTGTTCGCAACCTGACGGCGGCAGAGATCATCGGACAGGTCATGATGGCCCGCGACGATCTGGACGAATGGCCGGTTCCCGGTGCTCCGAAAGACGAAACGCGGCTGTTGTCGAACATCGTTCTGATGGGCATGGGCGAGCCGCTGTACAATTTCGACAACGTCCGCGACGCGATGAAGATCGCGATGGACCCCGAAGGCATCAGCCTTTCGCGCCGCAGGATCACTCTGTCCACCAGCGGCGTGGTCCCCGAGATCGCGCGGACGGCGGATGAAATCGGCTGCCTTCTGGCGATTTCCTTCCATGCGACCACCGACGCCGTCCGTGACGTGTTGGTGCCGATCAACAAGCGCTGGAACATCGAAGAACTGCTAAAGGCGCTGGCGGCCTATCCGAACCTGTCGAACTCGGAACGGATCACGTTTGAATACGTGATGCTGGACGGGGTGAACGACAGCGACGAAGACGCCAACCGGCTGCTTGAACATATCCGGCGCCACAAGATCCCCGCAAAGATCAACCTGATCCCGTTCAACGAATGGCCCGGTGCGCCGTACAAGAGGTCGTCGAACAACCGGATCCGCGCCTTTGCGAATATCATCTATCAGGCAGGCTATGCCGCGCCGATCCGCAAGACGCGGGGCGAGGACATCATGGCCGCCTGCGGTCAGCTGAAATCCGCGACAGAGCGCGCCCGCAAAAGCCGCGCCCAGATCGAGGCAGAGGCCGGACTGCGGTCCTGATCCCTTAACGATACTTTTGCTGAAGACCCGACAGGATGGCCATAGCGTCCTGAGCATTGCCCGCAGGCACGAAGGCGTGGTCATGGTGCGTGGCCGCAATCATGTTGCAGGCGATGCCTTCGTCCGCCAAGGCGGTGGCAACTGCTGCGGTCAGCCCCACTCCGGTAAGCGATGAATAGACGTTCAACGTGATTTGCCGCATCGGCTCGGCGGTGTCGGGCGCGGGGTGATGTTCCATCGGCAGCACCAGCGACACGCCCTCGGTTTCGCGGAAAATCGCGCGCGCGTGCGGCAGCAGCGCCGGAAGCTCGGTCGGAGTCGTCACCGAATAGAAGGCGACGTCGCCCTCTACCAGGGTCGGGGTCATGCCGCCGATCATCTGGGCAGCGGTATGCGCGATTTTGGTCATCGTCCGGGGATATCCTTGCGTTTCTTGCCCGCGTCTTCCCATGTTTCGATCGCTTCGACGGCGTCTTCGGCGGTTTCGACAAAGCGGAACAGTTTCAGGTCCTCGTCCGAAATCGTCCCTGCGTCCGCCAAGGCGTCCCAGTTGATGATCCGTTTCCAGAACTCTCCGCCGAACAGCAGGAACGGTATCTGGCGCATCCGGCCCGTCTGGATCAGGGTCAGGGATTCGAACATTTCGTCCAAGGTCCCGAAGCCGCCGGGAAAGACGCAGACCGCGCGGGCGCGCATCAGGAAATGCATCTTGCGGATCGCGAAATAGTGGAAGTTGAAGCACAGTTCCGGTGTGACATAGGCGTTCGGAGCCTGTTCATGCGGCAAAACGATGTTCAGCCCCACCGACCGCCCGCCCGCATCCGCCGCGCCACGGTTTCCGGCCTCCATCACGCCCGGGCCGCCGCCGGTGACGATCACGTTTTCGGCGCCGCCCGACTTTAGCGAGTGTTCGGTCATGATGCGGGCGAATTTGCGGGCTTCGTCATAGTATCTGGACAGGTCGGCCAGCGTCTTGGTCCGCGCATCGCCGGCCTTTGACGGCTCGGGGATACGGGCCCCGCCAAACAGCGCGATGGTCGAATTGATCCCCGCCTCGTTCATCTCTAGTTCGGGCTTCAACAGCTCCAGCTGCAAACGGACGGGTCTGAGTTCCTCGCGCAGCAGGAATTCGCCGTCGGCAAAGGCCAGCCGGTAGGACGACGACCGCGTTTGCGGCGTGTCCGGCGTATGTCGTGCGGCGTCGCGGTCCTGATGGCTGTCGCGGAACGGGTGGCGGCGGTGATCGGTCATGCTCGGCGGCTCCTTTGGCCCTTTTCCCCGAGCCTACAGGCGGCGAGGCGCGCTGACCATAGCGGGCTGCCAAGGTGTCGCGGATTGGCCGTGAAGATTGTCGAACGGCCCGCCTTTGGATATAGGGCGCGGAACGTCAATTTCTGCGACAGGAGCAGTCCCATGTCCAACGCCCATCTGGAAGCCGCAATCGAAGCCGCGTGGGACGCCCGCGATGGCATCACCCCCGCCACCAAAGGAGAGCAGCGCGACGCGATCGAGCAAACGCTTGCCGCCTTGGACAGCGGGTCGCTCAGGGTTGCGGAAAAGCAGGCCAACGGCGACTGGCATGTGAACCAATGGGCCAAAAAGGCCGTGCTTTTGGGCTTTCGTATCAAGGACATGGAACAACAGTCCGGCGGCCCGCAGGGGTCCGGCTGGTGGGACAAGGTCGATAGCAAGTTCAAGGGCTGGGGCGATGCCCAGTGGAAAGCCGCAGGCTTCCGCGCCGTGCCGAACGCGGTGGTTCGCAAATCCGCCTATATCGCGCCCGGTGTCGTGCTGATGCCGTCCTTTGTGAACCTTGGCGCCTATGTCGACAGCGGGACGATGGTTGACACTTGGGCCACCGTGGGCAGCTGCGCCCAGATCGGCAAGAACGTCCATTTGTCCGGCGGAGTCGGCATCGGCGGCGTGCTGGAGCCGATGCAGGCAGGCCCGACCATCATCGAAGACAACTGCTTTATCGGGGCCCGCTCCGAAGTCGTCGAAGGCTGCATCGTGCGCGAAGGCTCGGTTCTGGGCATGGGCGTTTTCATCGGCAAGTCGACAAAGATCGTCGACCGCGAAACCGGCGAGGTCACCTATGGCGAGGTTCCGCCCTATTCGGTGGTCGTTGCCGGTTCGATGCCGTCGAAGAACGGGATCAACCTGTATTGTGCGGTGATCGTGAAGCGCGTCGACGAAAAGACCCGCTCCAAAACAGGTATCAACGACCTGCTGCGTGAATGACAAGCGCCCCGCGATCGTTCCTTGAGCGAGGAGAGTCGCGGGGCGCTGCCGCCGAGCCACCCGCAATGAGGGGGATTTCATGTAGCGGGCTTGTAGATGACACTAAGCGACGAAATCTGTCGGCACTAGGTTGCATTGGTACAAGAACTACTGCTTTTAGGTAGCAATACTATCCGAAAGTATATGTCCAGACAGAATGGTCGCAACAAGGGGCGCCAGCCATGACCGAGAAGACAAAAAAAACGCAGAAAGTTTACACACTTTTGGTCGAAGTCGGGCGTCATGTCGGCGATGGCCTGCCGGACACCGCAACTGGTGCCGCTCTTATGTGTTATGCCAGCGGCGTCGACGAGGCCGAGGCCGTGCGCGAAACCGTGGCGATCCTGAAGCAGGCCGACCTCGCGCCGCTGGATGTGACTGGCTATGGCACACTCGAAGAGCGTCTGGCCGAGGGTCATGACATCGACGAAGAGGAACAGGCCCTGATGCAGCGCGCGCTGGACGAAAACAGCGTGATCGTCGCCCAGATGACCCCGTTCTTCGAGTAATCTGGCGCGGCAGGCCTACCGCGACAGGCTCAGCGCTTCGAATTCCTTGAGGACGGGGAACATCGGACGCTGGCTCATCGGAAGCAGCTCGGGCGGCAGATCGGCCAGAACGGAATGGGGCAGGTTCGCGCGATCATTCAGAACCGCCGAGGCATCCAGACTTTCGACCGCTGCGCCGTTCACGACCAGCACGTCGGGGCGGTCTAGCAGCACGTGGAAATAGCGAAGCAGTGGGCCGGTGGTGACGCGGGCGATGCTCTTGCGCAGGCCAAGGTGTCCGACGCTGACCGAAACGGCTTCTTCTCCGAACAGATATTCTATTTCCGAGCCGTTCAGCATCAGCCGCGCTTCGGTCGATACGACCAGATCGGTGCATAGATCGTAATAGGGGTCCCGCAACATCATCGGCGTATGCCGGCCCGCCGCCGGCAAAAGCTGTGAGCCGACCCAACGCACCTGCGCCACGTCCCCGCCATGCGTCAGCACGAGGCTGCCCGGGCGGATATCTTCGATTGCGGTCGCGCCATAGGGCGTCCGGATTGCCGCGCCTGCTTCGATCGAACAGGACGGACCGACCGGCTCTTTGGCGTCAGACACCGCAAGAAAGGCAGCCGAAGTCGTCTGGAGCGTGACCGTAGGCAGCCGCAACAGGTTTGAGACGTCTCGCTTTGACAGCGGCAAAGGAGAGCGGAACTCGGTCTGGTATAGCGCCCCCAGATCGGGCGCAAAAACGGTAAAGACGCCAAGCCGCGCGGGCGCGTCCCATCCGACACTGATCATCAGCGTCACGTCGGTGTCGATCAGGTCGGTCTGGACGCTGGCCGAGACGCTCCGGTCGCTTTGGCCCTGCAGCAAATGGAACGTCCCGTCAGGGTCGGCGCAGATTATCAGGCTTGAAGGCCACGGCGACCGGACGGCATAGCGCAGCAGGTTCTGACGGCGGGCGACGGGGTGATATTCGAACTGGCACAGAATAGTTCCCTGCGCATGGAAATCGTGTTCGTCGACGCCTTGCGACTGCCCCGTCGCTTCGTCCCGATCGGGGTCGAGTACCAGATCATCCTTGATGCGTAGGCCGAGCCAGCTCATGCCGTGTCGGCCCGCAGGGGGACGTCCACGACCGGATGCTGTCCGGTCTGACTTGGGGTGCTCATCTGTGTTGCTCTGCCTGCCTCGGCGTTCTTTTGTCCAAGAGGTACCAGCGAAACCCCAATGTGTTAAGGCTTTTCTGGGTCACTCGGCCCATCGCACTCGACGCGGTGTGGTAATTCTGACTCATTGCAGAGATTGCATCGGACCCTTGCTCGGGCTAGGCCTCGTGCAAAGGAGCCCCCCATGTCAGATCCCCATTCCGCCGCCAAATCCGTCGATCCAGTAGACCTGACCGCGCGGCTTGTGCGCTGTCCTTCGGTGACGCCGGAAGAAGGCGGGGCTCTGGTGCTTTTGTCCGACCTGTTGGCCGAAGCGGGGTTCGACTGTACCCGCGTAGATCGGGGCGGTGTGTCGAACCTGTTTGCGCGCTGGGGGCGCAAGGGTGCGAACAGGACGTTCGGCTTTAACGGTCACACCGATGTCGTGCCGCTGGGCAATCCCGACGACTGGACGGTAGAGCCCTTTGGTGCCGAAATCCGTGACGGCTATCTTTACGGGCGCGGCGCGACCGACATGAAGTCCGGAGTTGCGGCCTTTGCGGCGGCGGCGATGGACTTTGTCCGTGAAACGCCGCCGGACGGCGCTTTGATCCTTGCGATTACGGGTGACGAAGAAGGGGATGCTCTGGACGGCACCACCGCCCTGCTGGACCATATGGCGGCCACGGGCGAACGGATGACCGTTTGTCTGGTGGGCGAGCCGACCTGCCCCGACGAAATGGGCGACGCGATGAAGATCGGGCGGCGCGGGTCCCTGACCGCGTTCTTTACCATCACCGGCGTGCAGGGACATTCGGCCTACCCCCACCGCGCCCGCAACCCCCTGCCCGCGATGGCGCGTCTTATGGACCGACTGTCGAGCCATAGTCTGGACTCGGGAACCGACCATTTCGATCCATCAAGCCTTGCTGTGGTGACCATCGACACCGGAAACCCCGCCACCAACGTCATTCCGGCCAAGTGCCGCGCGACCGTGAACATCCGGTACAACGACCTGCACTCCGGCGCTTCGTTGACCGACTGGATGCAGTCCGAAGCCGATAAGGTCGCGGCCGAGTTCGGGGTTCAATGCGCCCTGTCGGTCAAGATATCGGGCGAAAGCTTTCTTACCCCTCCGGGTCCGCTGTCCGATCTGGTTGCGGGAGCGGTTCAGGCCGCGACGGGCAGGATGCCCGAGCTTTCGACCTCTGGCGGAACGTCGGACGCGCGGTTCGTAAAGGACCATTGCCCCGTCGTAGAATTCGGGCTGGTGGGCAAGACGATGCACCAAGTCGACGAGCGCGTCCGCGTGGACCAGATCGTGCAGCTAAAGGCGATCTATCGCGACATTCTGGACCGCTACTTCGCGGACTGACGCGGTGCTATTGCCAATGGTGCCGGATCGTCTGCCGTGCTAGCGGTGGGCCATGACCCATATCCCGACCAAGGAAGAAATCCTTCAGTGGATTTCCGACCATCCGACCCAGAGCTCGAAACGCGATATCGCCAAGGCCTTCGGGATCAAAGGCGCGCAGCGCATCGACCTGAAGCGTATCCTGCGCGAGATGGAGGCAGAGGGCACGCTGGCCAAGCGCAAGTCGTTCTATCGCGACGCAGACCGCCTGCCGCCTGTGACCGTGCTTCGGATCGAGGCTCCGGACGCCGCTGGCGACATCTTCGGCACGCCGCTTGAATGGGACGGAGAGGGCGATGCGCCGCGCGTCCTGATGGTCCACCGCGAAGGCGAACCCGCGCTGGGCGCGGGCGACCGCGTGCTGGCCCGCCTGACCGATCTGGGTGAGCAGGACAATGACGAAGACCACGCCTATACCGGTCGTCTGATCCGGCGGATCGGGACCAACCCGCAGCGGATCTTGGGCATTTATCGCAAGGGCTCGGAAGGCGGCCGTATCCTGCCGATCGACAAAGGCGCCGACACCCAGTGGGTGGTGCCTGCAGGGGCAGAAGGCGACGCAAAGGACGGCGAACTGGTCGAAGCCGAGCAGTCGGGCCCGAAGGGCAGGCTGGGTTTGCCCAAGGCTCGGATCGTCAGCCGACTGGGCGACCCGACCCAGCCGCGCGCGGTCAGTCTTATCGCGATCCACCAGCACAACATTCCGGACAACTTTCCCGACGCGGTCGTGTCAGAGGCGGACGGCTGCAAGCCCGCAGGCCTAAAGGGCCGAACCGATTTGCGGGATCTGGACCTGTTGACCATCGACCCTGCGGATGCCCGTGACCGCGATGACGCCGTGCTGGCAATCGCCGATACCGATCCGAAGAACGACGGTGGCTATTTCATCTGGGTCGCCATTGCCGATGTGGCGCACTACGTCCGCCCCGGTTCGCAACTGGATCGCGAAGCCCGCAAGCGCGGTAACTCTACCTATTTTCCCGATCGCGTCGTGCCGATGCTGCCCGACCGGCTGTCGGGGGACCTCTGTTCGCTGCACGAAGACGTGCCCCGCGCCTGTCTGGCCGTCGAAATGCGGATCGACGCCCACGGGCGGAAAATCAGCCACCGCTTTGTGCGCGGCCTGATGAAGTCGCGCGCCTCGCTTGCCTACGAAGAGGTGCAGGACGGCATGGATGGCCGCCCGAACGACCGCGTCGAGCCGCTGATGGACAGTGTGATCCGCCCGCTCTATGGCGCCTACGAAGCGCTGACCCGCGCCCGCGCCGCACGCCAGCCTCTTGATCTGGATTTGCCCGAACGGCGGATCGAACTGGACGAGGCAGGCCATGTGTCGTCGGTTGCGTTCAAGGACCGGCTGGATGCCCACCGCCTGATCGAAGAATTCATGGTGCTGGCCAACGTCGCCGCCGCCGAAGAGCTGATCAAGCACCGCACGCCGCTGTTGTTCCGCGTGCACGAAGAACCGAACCCCGAAAAGCTGGATACCCTGCGCGAGGTTGCTCAGGCAGCGGGGCTGACGCTGGCCAAGGGGCAGGTCCTGAAGACCCAGCACCTGAATTCGCTCTTGGCGCAGGCCGAGGGCACGCCGCACGACGAGCTGATCAATATGCAGACGCTGCGGTCGATGACGCAGGCCTATTACAGCCCCACGAACTTTGGTCACTTTGGGCTGGCACTGCGGAACTACGCGCATTTCACCTCGCCCATCCGGCGGTACTCCGACCTGATCGTCCACCGCGCCCTGATCAAATCCCACGGCTGGGGCGATGACGGACTGTCGGCCGATGACATCCAGCGGCTGGAAGACACCGCCCAACAGATCAGCGACACCGAACGCCGGTCCATGATCGCCGAGAGGGACACGACCGACCGGTACCTAGCCGCCTTCCTGTCCGACCGGATCGGGGCAGAGTTCTCTGGTCGGATCAGCGGCATCGCGCGGTTCGGTGTCTTTGCCAAGCTGGACGAAACAGGCGCCGACGGGATGATCCCGATCCGCAGTCTGGGTGACGAATATTTCGAATACGACGCCGAAACCCAAAGCCTGACAGGCACCCGCAGCGGGATTGTCATCGCCCCGGGTCAGCGGGTCACAGTGAAGATCGCCGAAGCCGCTCCGGTGACCGGCGGGCTCATCCTTGAACTGTTGAAGCTGGACGAACACATCCTGCCGCGCCCCAAAGGCGGCAAGGGACGCCGCGGCAAGGCTCCTCGCCGTAAGCTGGCGGGGGCAAAGCGCAAGTCGGACAAGCTCAAGCGCAAGGTAAAGCGCACCCGACATTGACAGACCTGCGGGGCAGGGCCGACAGTGGCCCATGGCCCGCACCAACCCTCACCGTCCATTCGTCCCAGATCCGGCGCAGATGGCTCTGCGGCCTCCGGTTTCGGGCAATGTGATCAACGGACTGGGAGAGCCGGACCGGAGACCCGCCAGCACGGTCTATTGGGCGCCCGATCCTGACGACATCCCGCATGGCGCGATGCAGAAATGGTTCTACACGGTCGATCCGGGCCATCCCGATTTCGCAGTCGAACGGGCCAAGCGGACGCGCATCAATGCAACGCCTTTGCCCGATGTCGCCGCCACCTCGCAGGACGTTGGTCCGGATGGTTGGCGGCAGCTTTGGGCCGACCTTGTTCAGGACGCGACCTGTGATGCCGTCGGGGCCGCGACCATGTCGGACGACTGGTTGTTCGAGGGCCATACCGTTGACCTTCCGCGGATCATCGTCATGGCGGTCCAGCACGACTATGACCAGATTTCGACCGCCCCCGCAGCTCAGGCCGGAGCCGAAGTCATGCGGCAATACACCCGCGCCGCCAAAGCCGCGATGACGCTTGCCGCGCGCTTGCGCGAGATGGGCTGGCAGTCAAAGCCGTTGACCGGACCGATGGCGGGCGCCGTTGCCATGATCCCCGCCGCGATTGCCGCTGGCCTTGGTGAATTGGGGAAACACGGCTCTGCGATCATGCCGGCGTTCGGATCGTCGTTCCGTCTTTCGGCGGTGCTGACCGATGCGCCTGTGCCGCTGGATCAACCGCAAGTGCACGGGGTCGACGATTTCTGCGCCTCCTGCCGCATCTGCGAAGACGCCTGTCCGCCCGAAGCGATCCTGCCGGAAAAGCAGACCGTGCGGGGCCAAGAGAAATGGTATGTCGACTTTGACCGCTGCCTGCCCTTTTTCAACCAGCATCAGGGCTGCGCGATCTGTATCGCTGTCTGCCCTTGGTCACGTCCGGGGGTCGGGCTGAACCTTGCGCAGAAATATGCGCGACGAACCGCCGGTCAAAGCAATGGCCGGAATTCGTCCAGCACCGAGGCATAGACCCCGCGTTTAAAGGGCACGATCAGGTCCAAAAGGTCATCGGGCGAAACCCAGCGCCATTCTGAGAATTCGGGGTGGCTTGTGTCGATGCGGACTTGGGCGTCCTGACCTTCGAACCGCAGCAGAAACCATTTCTGGGTCTGGCCCCGATACTTGCCCTTCGCGATTTTTCCCGCGACCTCGGCAGGAAAGTCATAGGACACCCAATCGGCGGTCTCTGCCTCCAGCCGCACAAGCGACGGATCGACGCCGGTTTCTTCTTGCAGTTCGCGCAGGGCGGCGACCTTTGGGCTTTCGCCTTTGTCGATGCCGCCCTGAGGCATTTGCCAAGCGGGCTCTGTCATGTCGGCGCGTTGTCCGACAAAGACCTGTCCGGCAGAGTTAACCAGCATGACGCCGACGCAGGGCCGATACGAAAGGCCCGCGCCTTTGTCCGCTGTCAGTCCGCTCACTTGTTGGTTCCAAGCGCGCTTAGACCGGTGAGGATGTCGATCGCATAGGCCAGTTGATAGTCCGATTCCCGAAGCGCGGCGGTCGCCTCGGCGCGTGCGGCGTCCTCTTCGATCTGGCGGATTTCATCCTCGGTCAGGCTGTCGTTGTTCAGCGCGCCCCGCAGGTCGGCCTCGGAGAAGGTGCGCGGCGCGGTGTCTTCTGCCGTTTCAGAGGTCGACGGACGCGGCTGTTCGACGATGATGTCCGGCTGGATGCCAAGCGCCTGAATGGACCGGCCCGACGGGGTGTAGTAGCGGGCCGTGGTCAGACGCATCGCGCCTTCGCCCCGCAGCGGCATGACCGTCTGGACCGAGCCTTTGCCAAAGCTCTTGGTGCCAACCACGATCGCGCGCCGGTGATCCTGAAGCGCACCTGCCACGATTTCGGAAGCAGAGGCAGAGCCGCCGTTGATCAGAACAACAATCGGAAGCCCGTCGGTGATGTCGCCGTCGGTGGCGTTGAACCGGTCGCCGTCCTGAGGGTTGCGGCCACGGGTGGACACGATCTCGCCCGCGTCAAGGAAGGCGTCGGCGACATAGATCGCCTGATCCAGCAAGCCGCCGGGGTTGTTGCGCAGATCCAGCACAACGCCGTTGATCTTGTCCAGACCGCCGGCCTCTTCGACCTGAGCCGCGAATTGTTCTTCCATGCTGGAGAACGTCTGATCCGAAAAGGTGACAACCCGCAGAACCACCGAATGACCTTCGGTCCGCGACCGCACGGCGGTCAGGCGGATGGTGTCGCGGATGATCGACACGTCGAAGGGCTCTGATTCCCCGTCGCGCGCAATGGTGATGACGATTTCCGAGCCGACCGGCCCCCGCATGAGGTCGACGGCCTCGTCCAGCGTCAGCCCCATCAGGCTTTCGCCATCGACAGCCGTGATAAAGTCACCGGCAAGGATACCGGCCGCGTCGGCGGGGGTTCCGTCCATCGGAGAGACGACCTTGACCCAGCCCTCTTCCTGCGTGACCTCGATTCCCAGTCCGCCGAATTCGCCGCTGGTCTGGATCCGCATATCGGCGGCGGCATCGGGCGACAGGTAGCTGGAATGCGGGTCAAGCGACGTTAGCATGCCGTTGATCGCTGCCTCGATCAGGTCGGCGGGATCGACCTCTTCGACGTATTGGGCGCGGATCCGTTCGAAGATGTCTCCGAAGAGGTCAAGCTGTTCATAGACGCTGGCGTTCCGCGACGATTCCTGCGCGATCAGCGGGCCTGCGATCTGGGTCGTGGCCAAAAGCCCAAGAACCGAGCCAGTCGCTGCGGCAAGTGCGAATTTCTTCATCAAAGCTACCTCTTCTCGCGGCCTGCTGGGCCGCCTGTCATTCCATCACGAACCATGTCGCGGGGTCTACGGGGCTGTCGCCCTCTCTGACCTCGAGATATAGCGTTTCGCTTGCACGAAAAACATCCGTATCGCTGGCTTGTGTCAAATTCCCGTTAGGATCGGGCTGGTTGCCCCCCATCAGGCCGATCGGAGAGCCCGCGTTCACGATTTCGCCGGGGGCGCCATAGGTTTCGCCCAAGCCCGCGATCACGAACAAAACGTCGGCGGCAGGCTCTAGGATGATCACGTTTCCATAGTTCAGCAGGGGTCCGGCGAACCGCACGGTCGACGTGGCCGGCGCGGTGACCAGCGCCAACGGGCGCGCGGCCAGAACGACACCGGGACGGACGACGCCCGCGGCGTCCGCTTCGCCCGCGCGGCGCAACACCAAAGCCGCGACGGGCAGGGGCAAGCTGCCTTTCTGGGTCAGCGCGTCCGGCGCGCCGGTTTCAAAGACCTCGGCCACGGTGGCGTCAAGACTGTTGGCAAAGGCGTCCAGCGTCTCTGCCGAGGCGATCAGCAGCGCGGTCTGCACCGGATCTTCGGCAAAACGACGGGGCAGCTCGGTCCGGTTCTGAATGGCTTTCGACAGGGCGGCGCGGGCCTCTTGGGCGCCGTTCAGCCCTTCGTTCAGGTGCTCTGCCGCAGCGGTCTGGATATCGTTCAGAAACGCCACCTCGGCCAGCTTTTCCCGCAGTGCCAGAGCTTCGGCCTGAAGGGCGGGGGTGATGTCGGACAGAATCATGCCGGACCGAGCGGTCCCCAACGGCCCCGAGGGATGCAGCAGCAGCAGCGGCGCGGGCGATGTGCTCATGGATTGCAGCACGCCCAGCAGGCGCGACACCTCATCGCGTTTCGCGGCAAGTTCGGCTTCGATCACGGCCTTGCGGGCGGCGGCACGTCGAATTCCGTCGCGCAGCGCCACAAGGCCCTCTTCGTAGGCGTGGACGGTCTGGGTCAGGGCGGCCACCTGATCCGAGGCCTCTTGGGCCGCACTCAGCAGTTCCGAGGCTGCCTCAAGCTGGGCGACCGCCTCCAACGCACCGGCTGCGGGGTCGCTTACTTGGGCTGCGGCGGGTGCCGCAAGAATGGTCAGCCCCGAAAGGAGCGCGCCGCGGATCATCGGTCGATCAGGCTCCGTCCGGTCATTTCAGGCGGGAGGTCAAGCCCCATCAGGTCCAGAACAGTCGGGGCAAGGTCGGCAAGCCTGCCATTGTGCAGCCGCGCACCGGCAGGCCCGCCAAGCACCGCGACTGGCACGGGGTTGGTCGTATGCGCCGTATGGGGTCCACCTGTAACCGGATCGATCATCGTTTCGCAGTTGCCGTGGTCGGCAGTGATCACCATCGCCCCGCCCGCCGCGGTCAGCGCTTTGACCACGCGGGACAGGCCCTGATCGACGGCTTCGCAGGCCTTGATCGCGGCGTCCAGATCGCCGGTATGACCGACCATGTCGGGATTGGCATAATTCACCACGATCAGGTCGTACCCTTTCTGGATGGCCGCAACAAAGTGGTCCGTGACCTCGGGCGCGGACATTTCCGGCTGAAGATCATAGGTCGCGACCTTAGGAGATTTGGGCATATGGCGGTCTTCTCCTGTTTCAGGAGCCTCTTTGCCGCCGTTCAGGAAAAAGGTCACATGGGGATATTTCTCGGTTTCGGCCAGACGGAACTGGGTCATGCCGTGCGACGCGACCCAAGCCCCCAGCGTATTGACCAGATCCCGCTTTGGGAACACCGCCGACATATAGGTCTTATGCCGGTCCGAATATTCCACCATGCCCAGCCGCGCGGATAGATCGAGGCGCGGGCCGCGGTCAAAATCAGCGAACTCTGGTGCGCAGATCGCGGCAAGGATTTCGCGGGCGCGGTCGGCGCGGAAATTTATGCAGAAAAGCGCGTCGCCGGGATTTATGCCAGCATAGTCACCGATCACCGTCGCCGGTATGAATTCGTCGGTCGCACCTGCGGCATAGGCGGCGCCGATTGCCTCGGCGGCGGACTTTGCGGTCGCGGCGCCTTTGCCACGGACGATGGCGTCAAAGGCGGTCTTTACCCGTTCCCACCTGTTGTCGCGGTCCAGCGCATAGAACCGGCCCGTGAGCGTGGCGATGGTCGCGCCAGAGGGGAGGGCGGATTCGGTTGCGGCCAGATAGCCTTCGGCGGATTTGGGCGGCACGTCGCGCCCGTCGCCAAAGGCATGGATGGCGACCGGAACGCCCGCTTTGGCGATCATATTCGCCGCCGCGACCAGATGCGCCTGATGGGAATGCACCCCGCCGTCGGACATCAGCCCAAGGATATGCGCCGTTCCGCCGGTTCCTTTCACCTTTTCGATCAGGTCAAGGATCGCGGCGTTCTGGAAGAAACTGCCATCCTCGATGGCAAGGTCGATCTGCCCAAGGTCCATCGCAACCACGCGGCCCGCGCCAATGTTGGTGTGCCCCACTTCGGAGTTGCCCATCTGGCCGGTCGGCAGTCCGACATCGGGACCATGGGTGATCAGTTCGGCTGTCGGGCAAGTCGCCATGATGTGGTCAAAGGTCGGCGTCTTTGCCAGCAGCGGGGCGTTGCCCTCGCGCTCGGCGCGTTTTCCCCATCCGTCAAGGATGCATAGAACTACTGGTTTCGGTCGGGGCATCGTCGGGCTCCTTGGTGCTTGAGCATGTTCTAAACCCATGCGGGACAAAGCGAAACCGGCTTCGTCTGTCTGGGCAAAGATCGGCCATTTCCCTTGGTGCCAACCCATGCTAGCCGTTGGACCATGTGGGACATCTTCCTGAGAACGCTACCCTTCTTTGCCATCATTGGTTTGGGCTACGGCGCTGGCCGGCTAAAGTTTTTCGGAGAGGAAGCAACAGCGAACCTGACCAAGTTCGTGTTCTATTTCGCCCTGTCCGCGATGCTGTTCCGGTTTTCCGCGAACCTGTCGCTGGCCGAGATCTGGGACTGGCCGTTCGTCTATGCCTATGTCTCTGGGTCGATGGTCATTTACCTGCTTGCGACCGGAGTTGCGGTGATCCGCAAACGCCCCGTGGCCGAGGCCGCGGTCGAGGCGCAATGCGCCGTGGTCGGCAACGTGGGGTTTCTGGGGATTCCCATGCTGATCGCGTTGATGGGCGAGGCAGCGATTGGCCCCGTGATGCTGGTTCTGGCAGCCGACCTGATCGTTTTCGGCTCGCTCATCGTGATCCTGATCACCGGTTCGCGTGACGGGAGGATGCGGCTGTCGATTCTGCGCACCGTCGGGCTTGGCCTTTTGAAGAACCCGATGATCGTGGCGATTGTCTTGGGGCTGTCGTTCTCTGGGTCGGGGTTGGCGATGCCTGAGGTGGCCAATGATTTTCTGTCGATTCTAGGCGCTGCCGCCACGCCGGGGGCGCTGTTCGCGATTGGCGCGTCGCTGGCCGGAAAATCAGCCGAAAGGCTGGCCGTCGCGGGCTGGTTGTCGGTGGCAAAGTTGCTGCTGCACCCCGCTGCCGTGGCGGTTGCCGCGCTTATGATCTTTGCCGTCGATCCGTTTTCGGCTTCTGTGATGATTGCGGCGGCGGCGCTGCCGGTGGCGGGCAATGTGTATATCCTTGCCCAGCACTACGGGGCCGCTCCGCAGCGCGTTTCGGCGTCGATCCTTTTGTCGACAGCAGGAAGTGTGATTACCGTGTCGGCATGGATCGCCGCATTTGGATAATGGATCTGGAAATGACTGAAGAAACTCCGCCGACCTACTCCGCCTTGCCGCTGCCGGACCGTCGCGACCTTGCTGACGACCGCATGCTAGAGGAGGCGCGGGGGTTTCACCGCCTTATGTCCACCCGACATTCGGTTCGCGATTTCACCGACCAGCCGGTTCCGCGCGACGTGATCATGGCCTGCATCGCGGCGGCAGGGCTTGCTCCGAGCGGGGCCAACCAGCAGCCGTGGCATTTCGTGGCGATTTCTGATCCCGCCATGAAGGCCCGCGTGCGCGAGGCCGCAGAAGAGGAAGAGCGCCGGTTCTATGACGGAGGCGGCGGCGACGAATGGCTTGCCGCGCTGGAGCCTATCGGAACCAACGCCGACAAACCTCATCTGACCACCGCGCCGTGGCTGATCGTGATCTTTGCCCAGCGGTGGGGGATGCGAAACGGGGAAAAGGTCAAACATTACTACGTCCCCGAAAGCGTGGGCATCGCGACAGGTATGCTGATCACTGCGCTGCATACGGCGGGGCTTAGCTGCCTGACCCACACGCCCAACCCGATGAAATTCCTGAACGCGATGTGTGACCGACCAGAGGCCGAAAAGCCGGTGATGATCCTGACCGTTGGCCATCCGGCGGCCCATGCGACCGTGCCTGCCGTTGCGAAAAAGAAGAAGCCGCTGGGCGAAATCCTGACGATGATGGAGGGCGACGCGACATGAAAACCGTATCCGAGAACCGCTGCTTCGGCGGTATGCAAGGCGTCTACAGCCACGAGTCGCAGGCCACGGGCTGCACCATGACCTTTGGTCTTTTCCTGCCCGAAGAGTCATCCATCCGGCCCGTTCCGGTGCTGTGGTATCTGTCTGGACTGACCTGCACCCACGAAAACGCGATGGTCAAATCCGGTGCGCAGGCTTGGGCGGCGCTGCACGGGATCGCTCTGGTTTTTCCCGATACCAGCCCGCGCGGCGCGGGTGTCGCGGATGACGACGCCTATGATTTGGGGCAGGGGGCGGGGTTCTACCTGAACGCCACGCAAGAGCCTTGGGCAAAACATTACCGGATGTGGGACTATATCACCGACGAACTGCCGCGCCTTGTCACCGCGAATTTCGCGGTCGAGGAGGACCGTCAGTCGATCACCGGCCATTCGATGGGCGGGCACGGCGCGCTGACGCTGGCCATGGGTCTGCGGGGGCGGTTCCGGTCGGTGTCGGCTTTTGCACCGATCTGCAATCCCACGCGCAGCGACTGGGGACGAAAGCAGTTCGGAGCCTATCTGGGCGGGTCCGAGTCGTCTTGGACTGCCCATGATGCGACCCATCTGATGCAGGGCGTGGGGTTTGACGGGCCTATGCTGATCGACACGGGAACCAAGGACCAGTTCTGGGATCATCTTGGCACCGACGCCTTTGCCGCCACTTTCGCCGCCCGCCGGCAAGAGGGCGCCATCCGCCTGCAAAAAGGCTACGACCACAGCTATTTCTTCGTCTCGACCTTTGTCGAGGACCACATCGGCTTTCATGCCGAAGCGCTTTTTGCGGGCTGACCCATGATCTACGTCGATGCCGATGCCTGTCCGGTCAAGGCCGAGGTAGAGCGCACAGGCACCCGCCACGGCGTTAAGATGTTCATCGTGTCGAACGGCGGGCTGCGGCCATCGGCTAATCCTCTGGTCGAGATGGTGATCGTACCGGACGGGCCGGACGTGGCCGACAAATGGATCGCCGACCGCGCAGGTCCCGGTGACATCGTGGTGACCGGCGACATTCCCTTGGCTGCCAAATGCGTCGAGTCCGGCGCCCGCGTGATCAAGCACAACGGCGAGCCGCTGACACAGGCAAATGTCCGCGAAGCCTTGGCCATGCGCGACCTGATGGCGGACCTGCGTGCCGCCGACCCGTTTCGCCAAGGCGGAGGCAAACCGTTCTCGAAGGCTGACCGATCTGCCTTTCTTAACGCGCTGGAACGGGAACTGCGCCGCAAAGGGTGAGCCACGGCGCGCCATGTCGGTTCTGGAACAGACGCCCCGACCCCGCCCGTGCGCAGTGCGGGAATGACGACGCAATCCCCTTCGAATCTTGCCCTGCTGGGCGCGCTTAGCGCGGCCATCGCCTCTTTTTGCTTTTCCATTAACGACATGGCGATCAAGTTCCTGTCCGGTGGATATGCCCTGCATCAGGTGGTTCTGACGCGGACAGTGATCGGAATGGCGTTCCTGTTTCTGTTCATCGTGCCTTTTGCTGGCGGGTTTGCCGCGCTGCGGACCCGACGGATCGGGGCGCATCTGCTGCGGGGCTTCTTTGTCGTCTTTTCCAACATGGCCTTCTTCCTTGGCATCGCCGCGCTGCCGTTGGCCGAAGGTGTGGCGATCTTTTTCGTGGCGCCGCTGATCATCACCATCTTTTCGGTCATCTTCCTGCGCGAAAAGGTGGGGCCGCGCCGCTGGTTCGCGGTTGTGCTTGGGCTGTGCGGCGTCGGCGTCATGCTGCGACCGGGGTCCGAGGCGTTTCAGCTTGCCGCGCTGTTGCCGATTGCGTCGGCCTTTGGTTACGCGGGCTTGCACATCATGACCCGCCACATCGGCAAGACCGAGTCAGCGGTGGCGCTCGCGTTCTACATTCAGGTGACCTTTATCATCGTATCGACCGTCATCGGGCTGACTGTCGGGGACGGGCGGTTTGCGGGCTCGGGCGATCCGTCGCTGGAGTTTTTGTTCAGGGCTTGGGTTATGCCGCCCGCCAGAGACTGGGCGATCCTGACGCTTGTCGGCCTGTCATCCGCGATCGGAGGCTATCTGATCGGTCAGGCCTATAAGATGAGCGAAGCCGCGCTGGTCGCGCCGTTCGAATACCTGTCATTGGTGATGGCCGTGGTCTGGGGACTGTTGGTCTTTGGCGAACGCCCCGATCTGACCGCGCTTGCAGGGATCGCGCTGATCCTGTTCTCGGGGCTTTATATGATCTGGCGAGAGTCGCAGGCTCGTCGCGGCGGGGCAGTTGCCGCGACCAGATACCGCCGATAGCGCGCGACTTGCCGGCCCTGACCGGATCGCTAAGGTGGGCCACCAGAACCTTGCGGCGGAGGACAATATGGCAGTCAGTGCGGTGGTTTTCGACATCGGAAACGTGCTGATCGAATGGCAGCCCGAACGGTTCTTTGACCGCGTCGTGGGGCAAGAACGCCGCCGCGCCATGTTCGCCGCGGTCGATCTGCACGCGATGAACGATCGGGTGGATCGGGGCGAAACGTTCCGCGATGTGATAGCCGAGACCGCTCGTGCTCTGCCGGAATTCCATGACGAAATCATGCTTTGGCACGACCGCTGGATCGAAATGGCCGCACCCGCCATCGACCATTCGGTGCGGTTGTTGCGGGCTCTGCGTCGCGCCGGTGTGCCGGTTTTTGCGCTGACGAACTTTGGCATCCAGACCTTTGAGATCGGCCGACGGGAATATCCGTTTCTAGAGGAATTCGACCGCCTTTATGTCAGCGGTCATATGGGGGTCATCAAACCCGACCCCGACATTTATCGTATGGTCGAAGAAGACTGCGGCGTCCCTCCGACGTCGCTTTTGTTCACAGATGACCGCATCGACAATATCACGGCCGCCGCCGCACGCGGCTGGCAGACCCACCATTTCGACGGACCCGCCAAATTTGCCGACAGGCTGGTGGCCGAAGGGCTTTTGACCAAAGGAGACGCAGAATGACCGCTACCGTAATTCCGTTCAAGGAAGGCGAGCGCGGGCTCGACTGGCTTGCGTTGACCGAGGCGCTGGCACGCGGCCACGACCTGCCGCGTGCAACGGTCGAGGATGTGTTCCTGTATCGGGACAAGGATACGTTGCTGAACCGGTCCGCATGGATCACCGGAATGGGCGTCGCGGTCAAAGCCGCGACCGTCTTTCCGGGGAATCCGACAAAGGGCAAGCCGATGATCGGAGGCGCGGTCAGCCTGTTTTCGGACGAAGACGGGGCGCTGGAGGCGATCCTTGATTTCCATCTGGTGACAAAGTGGAAAACGGCGGGCGACAGCCTTTTGGCGGCGCGACGACTGGCCAGACCCGACAGCCGCAAAATCCTGATCGTTGGTGCGGGGACCGTTGGCCGCAGCCTGTGGTCCGCTTACGGCGCGGCTTTCCCGAAGGCGGAATTCTCTGTCTGGAACCGCAGTCCGGCAGGGGCAGAGGCCTTTGCCGCCGAATGTTCCGGCGTGACGGTCGCGACCGATCTGGCTTTGGCGGTGAACGAGGCGGACATCATCACCTCGGCCACCATGTCGACCGAGCCTCTGATCCGTGGCGAATGGCTGCGGGCTGGCCAGCACCTTGACCTGATCGGAGCGTACCGGCCCGACATGCGCGAAACCGACGACACCGCCCTGCTGCGGTCGCGTGTGTTCGTGGACAATTTGCACACGACCGTCGGCCATATCGGAGAGCTAAAGACCCCCGTCGAGTCCGGCGTCATCCCCAAAAGCCATGTGCTGGCGGACTACTATGACCTTGGCGCGTTCAAACGGCAGTCGGCACAGGACATTACCCTGTTCAAAAACGGGGGCGGCGCGCATCTGGACCTGATGACCAGCCGTTACATTCTGGATGTCTGGCGCAAGAACTCGGGGCGGCATTGATCATGTGGGACCTGATTGGATTTGGCGTCGTCGGGGGGCTAGGGCTGCTGGCCGCGGCACCGTTCGCGCGGGACCGGCTACGGCCCCTGCCGGATGCCAATAGGGCCAAAGGGGATTTTGCCGACCTGCCTTCGGGACGCACGCATTATCGGCTGATCGGGCCAAAGAACGGGCCGGTCTTAGCACGCCCTGTGCCGCCTATGCCGCGTTGGCGCAGCGGATCGCCGACGCGGGCGGGAGGGTGCTGAGCTATGATCTGTTCGGGCGCGGACAGTCGGCGCGTGTCCGAGGGCTCCAGAACGCCGAGTTTCACCAGCGACAGTTGAATGACCTGCTGGCCCATCTGGGCCTGGGGGGCGACATCGTCCTTCTGGGGTATTCGATGGGTGGCATGATCGTGACCC
>JALQXR010000180.1 GCA_023263105.1 Marivivens sp.
ACTGCCCGAAGGTGCCGCAAATCATGCTGTCGGCTTCGTTCCGCTGGACCATGACCGCCGCGATTGCGGTGGTGTTTGTGCGCATGATCGCCTTGGCCAGATCGGGGGTCACGCCCTGCCGCGCCATCAATTCGTGATAGGTGCCCCAATAGTCGCGGTATCGGGGATCGTTTTCGGGGTTCACGATTTCAAAGTCGGCCAGCGGGCGGATCTTTAGACCGGCACGTTCGCAGCGCCGTTCGATCACCTCGGGTCGGCCGATCAGGATCGGAGTGTCGGTGGTTTCCTCCATGATCGCCTGCGCGGCGCGCAACACGCGTTCGTCCTCGCCCTCGGCGAATACGATGCGGCGCTCGGTGGTGCGGGCGGCTTCGAACACCGGTCGCATGATCATGGCGGACCGGAAAACCGAGCCGTCCAGCTTTTGGCGGTAGGCTTTCATATCCTCGATCGGGCGGGTGGCGACGCCGGTCTCCATCGCGGCCTTGGCCACGGCGCTGGCGACCACGCCGATCAGGCGCGGATCAAAGGGCTTGGGGATCAGGTATTCGGGACCAAAGGTCAGTTGTTCGCCACGATAGGCTGCGGCGGCCTCGGCGCTGGTGGTGGCACGCGCAAGGGCGGCGATGCCTTCGATGCAGGCGATCTTCATCTCGTCGTTGATTTCGGTCGCGCCGACGTCCAGCGCGCCCCGGAAGATGAACGGAAAGCACAGTACGTTATTGACCTGATTGGGATAATCCGAACGGCCCGTGGCAATGATCGCGCCAGGAGAGGCTTCTCTGGCCTCTTCCGGAGTGATTTCGGGGGTGGGGTTGGCCAGCGCAAAGATGATCGGCTTTTCGGCCATGCGCGCGACCATCTCGGGCTTGAGCACGCCGGGTCCGGACAGGCCAAGGAACAGGTCCGCGCCGTCGATCACATCCGACAGGGTGGCAGGGGTAGAGCCTTGGGCGTATTCGGCCTTTTGCGCGGTCATGTCCTTTTCGCGGCCGTTGTAGACCAGACCCTCTAGGTCGCAGAGCCAGACGTTTTCGCGCTTTACGCCCAGTTTGACGAGCATGTTCAGACAGGCGATGCCCGCCGCGCCGCCGCCGGTGCTGACGACCTTGATGTCTTCGAACGACTTGCCCGTGACGTGCATCGCATTGGTTGCGGCGGCGCCCACGACGATGGCAGTTCCGTGCTGGTCGTCGTGAAAGACAGGAATGTTCATCCGTTCGCGGCAGATCTGTTCGACGATGAAACAGTCGGGCGCCTTGATGTCTTCTAGGTTGATCGCGCCAAAGGTCGGCTCCAGCGCGCAGACGATTTCGGCCAGTTTGTGCGGATCGGGCTGGTTCAATTCGATGTCGAAACAGTCGATGTTGGCGAACTTCTTAAAGAGCACGGCCTTGCCCTCCATCACCGGTTTCGAGGCAAGCGCGCCGATGTTGCCCAGCCCCAGAACCGCCGTGCCGTTCGATACGACCGCGACAAGGTTACCGCGCGCGGTGTAGTCCCGCGCCGTGTCGGGGTCTG
This sequence comes from Marivivens sp., assembly GCA_023263105.1. Taxonomy (GTDB): domain Bacteria; phylum Pseudomonadota; class Alphaproteobacteria; order Rhodobacterales; family Rhodobacteraceae; genus JALQXR01. The sequence goes on from JALQXR010000180.1 coordinate 1,522, forward strand.
CCTTGATCTCAAGACAGGCTTCGGCCACGCCGGGGCTATAGGCGCGGGCCAGATCGCGACCGTTCGCCATCGGCTTTGTCGCGCGGATCTCTAGCTTTCCCGGTTTCGGAGAGCGGTGGTATTCCAGCGCGGCCTGACGCAGACTTTCCCTTTGATCGTTGGACATCGCCCTCTCCCCAATATTAGTTTAATGCTAAACAATCCCCCATCTCATGACGCGGGGTCAAGGTTCAATACATCCTTGAAGGCGGCACTTGCAAATTCAATCCGGCAAGGTGACGGTATCATACCATGACTTATACTCCACAGACCCGCGCCGAAGTCAGGTTGGGCTCCTCGAACCTCGGAGAGGACCTCGGCTTTTTTGGCCGTGTGCTGGGGATGCGGCTGGACATGATCTATCCTGCCGACAGCCCGTCTGTCGCGGTCTATTCCGGCCACGGACTTCGCGTCCGGTTAGAGCAAGGAACAGATGCGCCGATGGGCCGGTTGCGCATCCTGTCCGATGCGGTCGATGCCATCGCGGACGGGGCACGGCTGCTGACATCACCGGGCGGGACGGTCGTCGAACTGGACGAATTGAACCCTCCGCTCATTCTTCCGGAAACGGAACATGCGTTTGTTGTGCGCAGGCTTGCGGATCAGGCGCCTTGGGTCATCGGGCGGGCGGGAATGATGTACCGCGATCTGGTGCCCTCAAGGCTGGGCGGCGCGATGATCGCCAGCCATATCCGGATTCCGGACGGCGGCCCCGTGCCGGACATGGTCCATTTCCACAAGGTCGGGTTCCAGTTGATCTTTTGCTATCGCGGCTGGGTCGACGTCGTTTACGAAGATCAGGGCGGCCCGATCCGGCTGACGGCGGGCGACTGCTTTATCCAGCCTCCGGAAATCCGTCACCGCGTGCTAGAGGCCAGCGACGGCATCGAGGTGATCGAGATCGGAGTCCCCGCCGAACACATCACCGAAATCGACCACGACATGCAATTGCCAACCCCCCACCGGCGTCCTGAACGTGAATGGCAGGGACAGAAATTCGTGTTCAATCAGGCGGTTGGCGCAGATTGGCTGCCGCATCGCCTGTCCGGTTTTATCGCGCGCGACACGACGATTTCAGCCAACACAGGCGGGGTGGCGGGCGTGCAGGTCGTGCGGCGCGGGCAGGGTGGGCTGCAATGGACCCGCCACGACGCCGACATTCATTTTACCTTTGTCATGGAGGGCGCGATGACGCTCGAAGGCGAAGGCAAGGATCCCTATCGCCTGTCACCGGGCGACGCATTCGTCATCCCGCCCGGACTGGCGACCCGCTATGCCGATCCCACGGATGACCTTGAACTGCTCGAAGTGACCCTTCCCGGAGTCTTCGCCACAACCACGGTCTGACGCGGCTTGATTGCTGCCGGACTTCATGAGATTTTATCACTTGGTAAAAAGCTGGAGCAACCAATGACCCTGATCGACGCCGCCACACGCATCCGCGACCGCGCCTACGCGCCCTATTCCAAATTCAAGGTGGGTGCGGCCATTCGCGGGGCGGGCGGGGACATCCATGTGGGCGTCAACGTCGAAAACGTCGCCTACCCCGAGGGCACCTGCGCCGAAGCCGGAGCAATCGCCGCCATGATCGCCGCCGGAGAAACGCGCATCGCCGAGGTCGCGGTGATTGCGGACAGCCCGATTCCTGTCTCACCCTGTGGTGGTTGCCGCCAGAAACTGGCCGAATTCGGGGACAAGGACGTGAAAGTCACCCTGTGCAACACAGACGGCCTGCGCATCCAGACGACGATCGGCGACTTACTGCCCGGGTCCTTTACCGAAGATTACATGACGCGGACCTGACCGATGGATGCACGTACGATTATCGTTAAGATCCGCGACCGGACGACGCCTACTTTGGATGAATTACGATGGTTTGCCAACGGCTTGGCCGATGGAACCGTCAGCGACGCCCAAGCCGGCGCCTTTGCCATGGCCGCGCTGCTCAACGGTCTGGGGGACGAAGGCCGCGTCCATCTGACCACCGCCATGCGGGATAGCGGCGACGTTCTGAAATGGAACCTCGACCGGCCCATCGTCGACAAACATTCGACCGGCGGGATCGGGGATAGCGTTTCGCTGGTTCTGGCGCCTGCGCTGGCCGCGTGCGGGGTCTACGTGCCGATGATTTCGGGGCGCGGGCTTGGCCACACCGGCGGGACTCTGGACAAAATGGAAGCGATCCCCGGCGTTACGGCCCAGATCTCCGAAGACAAATTGCGCCAAATCGTGTCCGATGTGGGCTGCGCCATCGTCGGAGCCACGGGGCGGATCGCGCCCGCGGACCGGCGGCTTTATGCCGTGCGCGACGTGGCCGGCGCGGTCGAGTCAATCGATCTGATCACCGCGTCGATCCTGTCCAAAAAGCTGGCGGCAGGGCTCGAGTCCCTGCTGCTGGACGTCAAGGTCGGGACCGGCGCCTTTATGAGGACCGCCGACGACGCGCGGGCCATGGCGCGGTCGCTGGTGGACACGGCAAACGGCGCGGGGTGCCGGACGGCTGCCTTGATCACGGACATGAACGAAGCGCTTGCCCCCGCTCTTGGCAACGCGGTCGAGGTCGCGGTCTGCATGGAGCTGATGTCGTCGGGCCGCGCCGCCGCACCGCGTCTTTTTGATTTGACGGTCGCCCAAGGGGCGCGGGCTTTGGCCCTGACCGGCGAAGACGAGAAAGCGGCGAGAGAGCGGATAGAGCAGGCGATCCAATCCGGTAAGGCACTGGAAATATTTGCAAAAATGGTATCGGAAATGGGCGGGCCGCCGGATATGGCGGTCGACTGGCGCACTCATTTGCCCAAAGCCCCCGTCGTCGGAGAGGTGCTGGCCCGCGACTCGGGCCACGTCTGTCATGTGGACGGTTATGCGCTGGGCCTTGCCGTTGTGGACATGGGCGGTGGACGGCGCGTCGAAAGCGACCGCATCGACCCGTCGGTCGGCCTGACCGAGGTCATCGGACTGGGTCAGCGCGTCGAAAAGGGCCAGCCACTGTGCACCGTGCACGCCCGCGACGAAGCCTCTGCCGAAGCGACCGCACGGGCCGTGCTTGCGGCAATCAAGATCGGCGAAGCGCCCGAGCCGCTGCCTCTTATCCATGAAAGGATCGGCTGATGTCGCGTGCATTCTTGGTTGTGAT
>JALQXR010000181.1 GCA_023263105.1 Marivivens sp.
ATCGCCGTGTCCGTGGGTCTGCAATACGGGGTGCCGCTGGAAGAGTTCGTCGACGCCTTCACCTTTACCAAGTTCGAGCCCGCCGGCATGGTTCAGGGCAACGACTCGATCAAGCAGGCGACCTCGATCCTTGATTACATCTTCCGTGAACTGGCGGTCAGCTACCTCGACCGGACCGATCTGGCGCATGTAAAGCCGTCCGGCGCGTCCTTTGACGATCTGGGCCGTGGCGAGGAAGAGGGCAAGTCCAACGTCAAGACTCCGTCCGAAACGGCGGCCTCCAAATCGCTGGAAGTGCTCAAGCAGATCAGCTCCTCGGGCTACCTGCGCAAGCGCCTGCCGCAAGAACTGGTGGTCTTTAACGGCGGAGCGGGCGCAACCGCGCTGTCGACGGGGACCGACGCGACCGTGGCGCTCCAGACGATGGTGCCGAACACCTCTGCCAGCGCGACGGCCAGCGGTTCGACGGCCATGTCGTCCGGCACCGTCAGCCTCTCGGCCCGCGACAAGGCCAAGATGCAGGGATACGAAGGCGATCCTTGCGGCGAATGTGGCAACTACACGCTGGTACGCAACGGCACCTGCATGAAGTGCAACACCTGCGGCGGGACCAGCGGCTGCAGCTAAATATTGGGTCCGGCGTGGGTGCGCCCACGCCGTCTCCGTTCAGGCCGCAGGCAGAAACCGGGCGGTACACAGAATGAGCCTGATCGGACAGACTGGGGCGGCGCTGCCGCCCCTTTTTCTTTGGTCACAAAGGGTTATGAATCAAAGCTAACCCGCCTTGACGGCCCCGTCGACGGTCTGGATGCGGGTCAGAAACTCTGCAGGCAAAGGCATCCGTCCCGATCCATCCGGATGAAGAAGCACGATCACTCCGCGAAAGGTCGATCGCAGGACGCCGCTCGACCAGACCTCGGAATAGACGGTAAAGCTGGTGTTGCGGTAGCTTTCGGTCCGCAGGGTGACGATGTAGTCTTCGTTCTGGACCATCTCGCGCAGGTAGTCGACTTCGCCGCGGCGGATGACAATGCGCGGATCGTCGGGCTGGTATTTGGTCAATGCCACATGCTGGAAGTAGCGCACGCGGATGTTTTCATACCAGTAAAGATAGGCGGCGTTATTGACGTGGTTCAGCGCGTCCAGCTCGGAAAACTCGACCATGTTGCGCAGGGCGAAGGGCCAGCTTTCGGGCAGGCCGGCGTCGCGCTGTTCATCCACCGAAAGCGGGGTCAGATAGGTCTTTGTCATGGGTCACCCTTTGGGAATGTCGAAATCGGGCGCGGCCAGCTCGAAGCCCGCGAAATCAAAACCCGGATTGACGGTGCACCCGACAAGGGTCCAATCGCCCGTGGATTCAGCGGCTTGCCAATAGTCTTTGGGAACAATGCCTTGCGGGCCTTTGTTCAACCCCAGATCGGGGCCCAGCCGATGCTCTATCGCGGGACCTGCGTCGGTTTCGGCGATCCACAGCCGCAGCGGAGCGCCAGCGTGATAGTGCCAGATCTCGACCGCGTCGACGCGGTGCCAATGGCTGCGCTCGCCCGCTTTCAGCAGGAAATAGATCGCCGTTCCGTGTCCCCGTCCGCCGCTGTCGTCACGCCACGTCTGGCGGTACCAACCACCTTCGGGATGAGGTTCAAGTCCAAGGTGCGATATGATGTCATCTGCAGTCATGGGCAGAGCGTAACCCCCCGTGCAGCAAAGAAAAAGGGGGCGCCGCAGCACCCCCTTGCAGTTTCTTCAAAGACGGGACTTAGCCGCGCAGGATCGACCGGCCCGCGTATTCCGCGGATGCGCCCAGCATTTCCTCGATCCGGATCAGCTGGTTGTATTTCGCCAGACGGTCCGACCGCGACAACGAGCCGGTTTTGATCTGGCCGCAGTTGGTCGCGACGGCCAGATCGGCGATGGTCGCATCTTCGGTTTCGCCCGACCGGTGGCTCATCACATTGGTGTAGCGCGCGCGGTGGGCCATATCGACGGCCTTCAGCGTTTCGGTGAGCGAGCCGATCTGGTTGACTTTCACCAGCATCGAGTTGGCGCAGCCGCGCTTGATGCCGTCGGCAAGACGGGCAGGGTTGGTGACAAACAGGTCGTCGCCCACCAGCTGCACCTTGCTGCCCAGTTTGTCGGTCAGCATTTTCCAGCCGTCCCAGTCGTCTTCGGCCATGCCGTCTTCGATCGAGATGATCGGATAGTCGGCGCAGAGCGCGGCCAGATATTCGGCGTTTTCGGCCGAGGTGAGCGTTTTGCCTTCACCGGCCATCACGTATTTTCCGCCTTTGAAATACTCGGTCGAGGCGCAATCAAGCGCGAGGTAGATGTCGTCTCCGGGCTTGTAACCCGCCTTTTCGATCGACCGCAGGATGAAATCCAGCGCTTCGCGGGTCGAGGACAGGTTGGGGGCAAAGCCGCCTTCGTCGCCGATGCCGGTGTTGTGGCCGGCGTCGTGGAGTTCCTTTTTGAGGGTGTGAAAGACCTCTGCACCCATGCGGATCGCCTCGCCGATAGTGTCTGCGGCGACCGGCATGATCATGAATTCCTGAATGTCGATCGGGTTGTCGGCATGTTCGCCGCCGTTGATGATGTTCATCATCGGGACCGGCAGAACGCGGGCCGAGGTGCCGCCCACATAGCGATAGAGCGGCTGCATGGTGAATTCGGCAGCCGCTTTGGCCGCAGCCAGCGACACGCCCAGAATGGCGTTCGCGCCAAGCCGGCCTTTGTTCGGGGTGCCGTCGATTTCGATCATCAGGCTGTCGAGTTCGACCTGTTCGGTCGCATCCATGCCGATCAGGGCTTCGGCGATCTCTCCGTTGACGGCGGCCACGGCTTGCAGCACGCCTTTGCCCTTGTAACGCGATTTGTCGCCGTCGCGCTTTTCAACGGCTTCGTGTGCGCCGGTCGACGCGCCCGACGGAACCGCCGCGCGGCCCATGGTGCCGTCTTCGAGGGTGACGTCGACTTCGAGGGTGGGATTGCCACGGCTGTCCAGAATTTCACGGGCGTGGATGTCGATGATGGTGCTCATAATAGACCTCGTTAGCGGTAACAGGGATGCTATAGCGTCCCGTTAAGGATTGGGGAAGGGCGTTTGCGCAGCTGCGCTTCGCGGAGAAAGGTATAGGTGCCGGCACAGACCACGATGGCCGCGCCGATTAGCGTGTTCGTGCCCAGTGTTTCGCCAAAGACAACGACCCCGATGGCCAGCCCGAACACGATGCGGCTGTACCGGAAGGGGGCGACAAAACTGACCTCGCCCACGCGCATGGCGGCGATCACGGCGTAGAGCGCGGGAATACCGATTCCCAGTAGACCGGCGATGTTCCACCAAGCGGCTGTGGTGGGCCAGACCATCTGCGTGTCGGTAAGCAGCAGTGACAGCGCCCCGCCCGGAATGATCGCGGCAAATCCCAGCGTCGAAAGCTGGACGGTGCTGATCGACTGCGGGACCGCGCGGGTGGCCAGATCCCGTGCGGCCATGGCCAGCACGCCAACCACGGCGAACAGGGCGCTAGGTTCGAACCCCGTGCCCCATGGCTGGATCACGATCATCACCCCGAACAGCCCCACGACGATGGCGCTCCAGCGGCGGGGGCCGACCGGTTCGGACAGGAAAACAGCCGCCCCGAGTGTCACCAGAAGCGGGCTGGTTTGCATGATCGTCGTGACAAGCGACAAGGGCACCAACGCCAGCGCGGTGACAAAAGCGGTTCCGGCGATGCCTTCGAACAGAGCGCGCAGTCCCGACGCGCCGCGGAACATGGCGGCCGTGACCGGAGCTTCGCCGCGGATCAGTGCCCAGAGGCCGTAAATCGCCGCCCCCCCAAGGCCCGCCATGACCAGAACCTGACCGGAGGGCACATCGCGCGCGGCGAATTTGATGAACATGTCCTCGATCGCGAAACCCGCCATCGCCAGCACCATCAGGGTCGCACCGCGCAGGTTACCCATCGGTCAGCCCTTGGTCTTTGTCAGCGGAACGCCGTAAAGCTCCAGCCGGTGGCCCATCAGCCGGTACCCCAGCCGCTTTGCGATCTTTTCCTGAAGCGCCTCGATGTCGGGATCGACGAATTCGATCACTTCGCCCGAATGCATGTCGATCAGGTGGTCGTGGTGTTCGCGATCCGCGGTTTCATAGCGGGCACGTCCGTCGCCGAATTCGTGTTTCTCAAGGATCCCAGCCTCTTCGAACAGCTTCACGGTGCGATACACCGTGGCGAGCGAAATCTTGGGGTCGGCGCGGCTTGCGCGGTTGTACAGTTCCTCGACGTCCGGATGGTCGTCCGCGACTTCGAGCACGCCGGCAATCGTACGGCGCTGTTCCGTCATCCTCAGCCCGTTGGCCTCGCATTTCAGAAGGATGGATTTCATCGGCGCTCCGGCGTCGGTTGCGAAGTTTCGGTGGTCTGCGGGCGATTTACCCCCTCGTGCCGTCTAGCGCCACCCTATTTGCGCTATCGGTCACAACCATTTTCGCCAGCGCAGCCAAACCAATAGCAGAACGCCCACGACGAAAAGCGATCCTGTCAGCACCCAGAACCCGATTGACGAAGCAGACCCGGGGATGCCGCCAAGGTT
>JALQXR010000182.1 GCA_023263105.1 Marivivens sp.
CGAAATACAACGACACGCCTGAAACCGCGTCCCGGCCCTATGACGCGACTCGCGACGGGTTCGTCATCGCCGGCGGCGGCGGCATCGTCGTGCTGGAAGAACTGGAGCACGCCAAGGCGCGCGGCGCAAAGATCTATGCCGAAGTCACCGGCTTTGCCGCGACCTCGGACGGGGCCGACATGGTCGCGCCGTCGGGCGAAGGCGGCGAACGGGCGATGCGACTGGCCCTTGCCACGATCCCCGAGGGCCGCAGGGTCAGCTATATCAACGCGCACGGAACCTCGACTCCGGTCGGCGACGTGGGAGAGGTGAAAGCCGTCCGCCGCGTCTTTGGCGAAGGCTCGACGCCGCCGATTTCGTCGACCAAGTCGATGACCGGCCACAGCCAGGGCGCGACGGGCGCACAAGAGGCGATCTATTGCCTGCTGATGCTGCAGAATGATTTCATCGCGCCGTCGATCAACGTCGAAACGCTGGACCCCGAACTGAAGCCCGAGGAAATCGCAACCTCGCTGGTCGAAAACGCGGGCCTCGACACCGTGATGACGAACTCATTCGGATTTGGTGGAACGAACGGGTCGATGCTTCTGTCAAAGTTCAAGGGCTAGACTCGCGGGCCTGCCCTGCTTTGTTCGGCGGCGCCTGCACCTGAAAGAAGAATAGGGAAATCCGGCCAAAGCCGGACCTCGGGGGCTGTGCGACAGCTTTCGGAAGTGGGAGGGATACAGATGACGATCGACCTAAAGGGCAAACGCGGCCTGATCATGGGCGTGGCAAACGAACGATCCATCGGCTGGGGCATTGCCAAGGCGATGAGCGACGCGGGCGCGGAGCTTGCTTTCACCTACCAAGGCGACCAGCTGAAAAAGCGGGTCGAACCGCTTGCCGCTTCGGTGGGCAGCGACTTTCTTCTGGAAGCCGATGTCTTGAACGATGACTCGCTCGACCACGTGTTCGCAGAGCTGAAATCGCGCTGGGGCAAGATCGACTTTTTGGTCCACGCCATCGCCTATTCGGACAAGGACGAACTGACGGGCCGGTTCATCAATACGACCCGAGCGAATTTCCAGAACTCGATGACGATCAGCTGCTTCAGCTTCATCGACATCGCCCGCCGTGCACAGGACCTGATGCCGGACGGCGGCACTTTGCTCACGCTGACCTATCAGGGCAGCAGCCGCGTGACGCCGTTCTACAACGTCATGGGCGTTGCGAAGGCCGGACTCGAAGCGGCGGTGCGTTACCTATCCGATGACCTTGGCAGACAGGGCATCCGCGTGAATGCCATCAGCCCCGGCCCGATGAAGACCCTAGCCGGCGCGGCGATCCGTGGCGCGCGGCGCACGTTCCGGCACACCGAAGAAAACGCTCCGCTCCGCGAAAACGCATCGCTGGAGTCGGTGGGCGGGACGGCTGTCTATCTGGCCTCGGACGTAGGGCGCCACACGACCGGAGAGATCATCCGCGTCGACGGCGGTTATCACGTGATGGGCATGCCCCATATCAACAACCTGCAGACAAGCAAGGACTGACCCTAGCCGCAGCCGCGGTTCTGGCTTTGGGCGCGCCGGTAATGGTGGCGCCCTAGGCAGTCGCCGACCCTAGGACCGGCGTCAGGATCGAAGTCAGGCTAAGATAAGGTCCGGCGGTTTCGGTCGGGATAGGGGCACAAGTCCGTGGCAGTGATATCCTTCGCGCGCCGACTGTCAGGCCGAGACCGCGCGAAGTTCGCTGGACCATTCGACCCTGGCGCGACCCTTTGATTTTGCGCGATAGAGCGCCTCGTCCGCGGCTTGGAGAACCTGAGCCACATCCACACCCGGAGGTTGGCGGGCTGCACCGACAGAGACGGTAAGGCTCACCCCTTCGGGCCAACCAGAGATTTCGTCGACAACGACAGGCGAACAGATACGTTCCGCGACCAGCCGGGCTTCGGACGGTGATAGGTCGCGCAAATAGACTGCGAATTCCTCGCCCCCGATCCGGCCTGCCACGTCGCCCGCGCGGATGTTGCGGCGCAGATGTTCGCCCAAGGCTTTCAGACAGCGGTCGCCGACATCGTGGCCGTAGGTGTCGTTCACCGCCTTGAAATGATCGGCGTCCACCAAAAGCACGACGCCGCCTGACGGGTCGTTCAAGGACGAGTCCGTCAGGAAGGACCGGCGATTGGGCAGGCCCGTCAAGAAGTCGGTAGCCGCCAGATGGGCCAACTGTTCCTGTAGTTCCCTTTGCGACCACATGACCGCCATAACGAATACGCCGAATGGCAATCCGATCAGGAAAGTCAAGGTGACGTGCACCCCCGGACTGGTCAGGGTCCACCGCCCCGCAAGTGTCATTACCGCCGTATCGACCACGACGAATGTCCCCACCAACAACAGGCTCCGCAGGACGAAATCCAGCGTCGTTCGCGGGGCGACTGACAAAATGATCTTTTGAAATCCGATGCTCATGACCCGAGGGTCTAACCGCAATGGAATGAACATCCGGTAAACTCGAACCACATGCGCGAATTATTCCGATCCGTCGCACAGGCACTTTCCCTGTGGCGCGTGCCGTGTCAGTGTGAGGAAAATACTCGTCCCAAGGGCCAAGACATGACTATCAAGACCTGCATTTTCGACGCCTACGGAACCCTGTTCGATGTGAACGCTGCCGCCCGTATCGCCGCCTCTGAATCCGGACGCGAGACGCTCGCCGCGGTATGGCCAAAGCTTGCCGAGGACTGGCGTTCCAAGCAGTTGGAATACAGCTGGCTGCGCACCGTCGCGCATCGCCACATCGATTTCTGGCAAATCACGCAAGACAGTCTGGACTGGGCGATGGAGGCCTCGGACCTGCATGACAACGAACTGCGGGCGCGTCTGCTGGCTGTCTACAAAGAGCTTCCGGCTTTCCCCGAAGTGCCCGCCATGTTGGAGGCGGTAAAGGCCAAGGGACTTGAGGTCGCGATTCTGTCGAATGGCTCTCCGTCGATGCTGGTCTCGGCCGTGCGGTCGGCGGGAATCGGTCCCTATCTGGACGACGTGCTGTCGGTCGAAGAGGTCCGCACGTTCAAACCGCACACTTCGGTTTATGACATGGTTTTCGACCGCTTCGGGCGGTCCCAGTCCGAAGTCCTGTTCGTATCGTCCAACGGCTGGGACGCGGCGGCGGCGGCGGCTTACGGATTTGCGACGGTCTGGGTCAACCGCAACGGCCTGCCGGTTGATCGGCTGTATGGCCGCCCGCACCGCATCCTGAAGGATCTTTCGTCGGTTCCGGAACTGGTCTGATGCCCAGCTACCGCAGCTCGGACGGGCTGTCTCTTTATTACGAAGAGGCGGGCAGCGGACTTCCGGTTATTGCTTTGGCCGGATTGACCAGAAATGGCGCGGATTTCAACCATGTCGCGCCGCATCTGGCGGGGGTCCGGCTGATCCGGCCGGACTATCGCGGGCGCGGGCAGTCAGAGTACGCGGACCCTGCGACCTATACCATTCCGACCGAGGCAGGCGACGTGCTGGCGCTGATGGACCATCTGGGTCTGGAGCGGGCGGCGATTCTGGGAACCTCTCGCGGGGGGTTGATCGCGATGGGGCTGGCGACGGCGGTCAAGGATCGGCTTTTGGGCGTGGCGCTGAACGACATTGGACCCGCGTTGAAGCCCGAGGGGCTTGGGTTCATCGAAGGATACATCGGCCGACGCCCGACACAGCGGACCTATGACGAGGTCGCGGTGGCGCGGGCTGCATTCATGAAGACCTTTCGCAACGTCCCGCCCGAGAGGTGGCGCGCCGAGGTCGAACAATTCTACATCGAAACGCCCGACGGGCTGGACTTGCGCTATGACAAGCGCCTGCGAGAAGCGGTTCTGGCATCCATGGCGCAGCCGACGCCCGACCTTTGGCCTGTGTTCGACGCTCTGGCCGGACTGCCCTTGGCGTTGATACGCGGGGTGAATTCGGACCTCTTGTCCAAGGAAACCGCCGACGAAATGTCGCGGCGCAGGCCGGATATGATCCGCGCCGACGTGCCCGATCGCGGTCATGTGCCCTTTCTGGATGAGCCAGAGGCTCTGGTGGCGCTGAACAAATGGTTGGAGGCGATGCGATGAACATCGACATGATCCGCGCGGCGGCGAAACGGCTTGAGGGGCACGCTCGGCGGACGCCCCTGCTGTGGTCGCCGTTCGTGGACGACATTGCGGGACGGCGGGTTCTGGTGAAACCCGAATGCCTGCAACACACCGGCAGCTTTAAGTTTCGCGGCGGCTGGTCGGCGGTTTCGGCGCTGTCGCCCGCTCAGATCAAGGCCGGCGTCATCGCCTTTTCCAGCGGCAACCACGCCCAAGGCGTTGCGCGGGCGGCGCGGGAACACGGGGCGCCTTGTGTCATCATCATGCCGTCAGACGCGCCCGCGCTAAAGATCGCCAACACGCGGGGGCTTGGGGCCGAGGTCGTGCTTTATGACCGCGCGACCGAAGACCGCGACGCCATCGGCCGGCGCATCGCCGGAGAACGCGGCCTGACGCTGGTCAAGCCCTTTGACGAACCGCTGGTCATCGCCGGGC
>JALQXR010000183.1 GCA_023263105.1 Marivivens sp.
CGGCTATCGGGCTCCGGATCAGATGGCCGACCGGTTCTTTCTGCTTGCCCAGATTCCGGGGTATTCGCAGACCAAAGTCACCGTAGACATTCGGATCGTCGACGAGGACCTGGATCGCCCCTACATGTACGGCACCACGCAGATGACCATCGCCGATTTTGTCCGATATGTAGACGACCCCAGATACGGCCATCTTACGGGGACCGGCACGGCGCTGCTCTGCTCCGAAGACGAAGACACCTGCATCGACGTGATCTTTTCAATCGACACCGGTATCCAGTTCGGCAGCTGAATCCCCGCTTCTCTGCGTTGTGGTCAAAGGGGGATTCACAAAACGAATCGGATATGCGAGTCTGCCACCGAGCCACCCGCGCCAAGACGGGGGCCGTAGGTACGGGCAGAACCAGTGATCATGAGACGCAGCACTCCGGCGATGGGCATGTTTGCAGCTTTCGGGCTGTTGATCATGCTTGGCCTCTATTTCACTTTCGCTGCGGTTCAGGGCGACTTTGGCGTCTTTAAGCGGGCCGAGCTGCGGGCCGAGGGGCGCGCGTTGCAATCCGAACTGGACAAGCTGCAAAGCCAGATCGTCGAATATGAAAACCTGACCCAGCGCCTGTCGGACAATTACCTTGATCTTGACCTGCTGGACGAACGGGTGCGCGAAGTGCTCGGCTTTGTCCGCGCCGACGAAATCGTCATCCAGTAAATCCCCCGTTGCACGCGCTGCATGGCGCCTATTCGCCCTGCGATTACGTCGCGGAACATAAGCTCTCGCTTTTTTCGGGCACCTCGTTTACAGATAGTTTAATGCTAAACTAATTCGCCTGCGATTGACGGAGGACTCATGGCCGCGAAGAAACCTGCCGAACAACCGAACGTATCCAAGGACGAGCTTCTGGGATATTACCGCGAGATGCTTTTGATCCGCCGCTTCGAAGAGAAGGCGGGCCAGCTTTACGGGATGGGCCTGATTGGCGGCTTCTGCCACCTCTATATCGGACAAGAAGCCGTGGTTGTCGGGCTGGAAGCCTGCACAAAGGACGGCGACAAGCGTGTCACCTCTTACCGCGACCACGGCCACATGCTGGCCTGCGGCATGGAAGCCCGCGGCGTGATGGCCGAACTGACCGGTCGCGCAGGCGGCTATTCAAAGGGCAAGGGCGGCTCGATGCACATGTTCTCGAAAGAGAAGCATTTCTACGGCGGCCACGGCATCGTCGCGGCACAGGTCCCGCTGGGCGCGGGTCTGGCGTTTTCGGACAAATACAAAGGCAACGACAACGTCACCTTTGCCTATTTCGGGGACGGCGCGGCGAACCAGGGTCAGGTCTATGAAACCTACAACATGGCCGAACTTTGGGACCTGCCGGTGATCTTTGTCATCGAGAACAACCAATACGCCATGGGCACCAGCGTTGCCCGATCCACCAAATCCACCAGCCTGTTCGGTCGCGGCGCGGCCTACGGGATCGAGGGCGAAGAAGTGGACGGCATGTCCGTTCTGGCCGTGAAGGAAGCCGGCGAGCGCGCCGTCGCCCACTGCCGTGCGGGCAAAGGCCCCTACATCCTAGAGGTCAAGACCTACCGCTACCGCGGCCACTCGATGTCCGACCCTGCGAAATACCGGACCCGCGAAGAGGTCCAGAAGATGCGCGAAGAGCGGGATCCGATCGAACAGATCCGGTCGATCCTGCTGACCGGCAACCATGCCCCCGAAGACGATCTGAAGAAGATCGACAAGGACATCAAAGAGATCGTGAACGACTCTGCCGAATTCTCGAAAACCAGCCCCGAGCCGGACCTGTCCGAGCTCTGGACGGACATCTACGCTTAAGGCCCGAGGGAGACGACACAAATGGCAACTGAAATTCTCATGCCCGCCCTCTCGCCCACGATGGAAGAGGGAACTTTGGCCAAATGGCTGGTCAAGGAAGGCGACACCGTCAAATCCGGCGACATCATCGCCGAAATTGAAACCGACAAGGCGACGATGGAATTCGAAGCCGTCGATGAAGGCATCGTCGGCAAGATCCTGATCGACGCCGGCACCGAAGGCGTCAAGGTCAACACACCGATCGCGATCTTCGTCGAAGAAGGCGAAAGCGCCGATGCGGTTCCTGCCGCTGCCGCACCCGCTGCTGCCGCCGCGCCTGCTGCCGCACCCGCCGCCGCCGTCGCCGCCGCGCCTGCCCTTGCTCCGGTCGCGAACACCGCGCCCGATTGGCCCGAAGGCACCGCGGTCAAGCAGATGACCGTCCGCGAAGCGCTCCGCGAAGGCATGTCCGAAGAAATGCGCCGCGACGACTCTGTGTTCCTGATGGGCGAAGAAGTCGGCGAATACCAAGGCGCCTACAAGATCTCGCAAGGCATGCTGGACGAATTCGGCGCCAAGCGCGTGATCGACACCCCGATCACCGAGCACGGCTTTGCCGGTATCGCCACGGGTGCGGCCTTTGGCGGGCTGCGGCCGATTGTCGAATTCATGACCTTCAACTTTGCCATGCAGGCCATCGACCACCTGATCAACTCTGCCGCCAAGACGCTGTATATGTCCGGCGGCCAAATGGGTGCGCCCATGGTGTTCCGTGGTCCGAACGGCGCCGCCGCCCGCGTGGGCGCGCAGCACAGCCAGGACTATGCCGCGTGGTATGCGCAGATCCCCGGCCTGAAGGTCGTCATGCCCTACACCGCAGCCGACTACAAAGGCCTGATGAAATCCGCGATCCGCGACCCCAACCCCGTCATCTTCCTTGAGAACGAGATCCTCTATGGCAAGTCGTTCGACGTGCCGGTTCTGGATGATTTCACCGTGCCGCTGGGCAAGGCCCGCGTCGCGCGCGAAGGCACGGACGTGACCATCGTGTCCTTTGGTATCGGCATGACCTACGCCATGGATGCCGCCGAAAAGCTGGCCGCCGACGGCATCAGCGCCGAGGTCGTGGACCTGCGGACGCTCCGCCCGATCGACTATGACACGGTGCTGGCGAGCGTCATGAAGACCAACCGCTGCATCACCGTGGAAGAGGGCTGGCCCGTCGGCTCGATCGGCAACCACCTGTCGGCCTACATCATGACCCATGCGTTCGACTATCTGGACGCACCGGTTCTGAACTGCACCGGCAAGGACGTTCCGATGCCCTATGCCGCGAACCTTGAAAAGCTGGCGCTGGTCACGACCGACGAGGTCGTCGAGGCGGTCCGCCAAGTCACCTATCGCTAACGGAGGTCCGACATGCCCATCGAGATCCTGATGCCGGCGCTCTCTCCGACGATGGAGGAAGGCACGCTTGCCAAATGGCACGTCAAAGAGGGCGACACCGTCGCCTCGGGTGACGTGATCGCTGAAATCGAAACCGACAAGGCCACCATGGAATTCGAAGCCGTGGACGAAGGCGTGATCGGCAAGATCCTGATCGCCGAGGGCTCGGAAGGGGTAAAGGTCAACACCCCCATCGCGGTGCTGTTGGAAGACGGCGAAAGCGCCGGTGACATTGCCGCCGCTCCGGCCAAGGCGGCGGCTCCGGCTGCTGCGGCACCGGCTCCGGCTGCGGCCCCGTCGACTGCCCCTGCGGCTGCCCCTGCCCCCGTGGTAGCGGCTCCGTCGGCACCCGCTGGCGCACGGGTCTTTGCATCCCCGCTTGCCCGCCGTATCGCGGCGCAAAAGGGTCTGGACCTGTCCGCCGTCAAAGGCACCGGCCCGCACGGCCGGATCGTGAAATCGGACGTCGAAGCCGCTCAGCCCGGTGCGAAACCGGCAGCCGCCGCCGCGCCCGCCGCTGCCGCCGCTCCGGCCGCAGCCGCCTCTGCCGCGATGGCCACAGGCCCGTCGACCGAGACGGTCCTGAAAACCTACGCCGACCGCCCGTTCGAAGAGGTCAAGCTGGACGGCATGCGCAAGACCATCGCTGCCCGTCTGACCGAAGCCAAGCAATCGGTTCCGCACTTCTACCTGCGTCGTGACATCCAACTGGACGCGCTGATGAAGTTCCGCGGCCAGCTGAACAAGGACCTCGAAGCCCGTGGCGTGAAACTCAGCGTCAACGACTTCATCATCAAGGCCTGTGCGCTGGCGCTTCAGCAGGTGCCCGCCGCGAATGCGGTCTGGGCCGGGGACCGGACGCTGCAGTTCAAGAAATCGGACGTCGCCGTGGCCGTGGCAATCGAAGGCGGGCTGTTCACGCCCGTGCTGAAGGACGCCGACCAAAAGACGCTGTCGGCCCTGTCGGCCGAGATGAAGGATCTGGCCAAGCGCGCCCGCGACCGCAAACTCGCCCCCCATGAATATCAGGGCGGCAGCTTTGCGATTTCCAACCTCGGGATGTTCGGCATCGACAACTTTGACGCCATCATCAACCCGCCGCATGCCGCGATCCTTGCCGTTGGTGCAGGTGTGAAAAAGCCGGTGGTGGGCAAGGACGGTGAACTGGCCGTTGCGACCGTCATGTCCGTCACCCTGTCTGTCGACCACCGCGTGATCGACGGCGCGTTGGGGGCCGAACTGTTGCAGG
>JALQXR010000184.1 GCA_023263105.1 Marivivens sp.
GAACAGCCCGCCCAGTTGGACAAGGCACCGACGGCCAGATCGCGATTGCGCTGGCCGCTGCTGTTCTACGTCTATCTTGCGCTCACAAGAGTGTTCGAGGGGCGGATCCATGCCTTTGCCCGCAAGAGGCACCAGCGAATGGGCGCGCCGGCCGAAAGGTTCGGCGAACGAACGGGGCAAGCGACGACCGCTCGGCCCGCAGGCAAACTGGTTTGGTTCAACGCGGCTTCGTTGGGCGAATTGCGCGCGGCTGCGACCGTCATAGAACGGCTTTCAGGGGTTCGGGTTTTGCTGACCACAACGACCAACAGCGGAGCGCTAGCCGCAGCGCGAACGCTGCCGTCGACGGTGATCCATCAATTCGCGCCGGTCGATGGCCCTGCCTCGGTTGCGCGGTTCCTTGATCACTGGAGGCCGGATATGGCGGTCTTCGTGGAAAGCGATTTGCCCCTGCGGGCGATTGACGGGCTGGCCCGCGGCGGTGTTCCCATGGCGATCCTGAACGCGCGACCCTCCAAATCCCGAAGTAGGTTCCCGCGCCTGTCGCGATCGGTGCTGTCGCGGATGGACCTCGTGACGGCCCAAGACAGCCAGACCGCCACAGAACTGCAAAAGCTCGGTCTGGAGGATGACCGGCTTTTCGCGGTTCTGGATCTAAAGTCCTGCGCGCCCGCGCCAAAGCCGGACGTGGCAGCCGCCAAAGCCCTGTCGTCAGCGATCGGCGGCCGACCGGTTTGGCTTGCGATGTCGGCGCATGTTTCTGAACTCGAGTGCCTGACCGCGGCCCATCGGGCGGTGCTTCGCGCCGATCCAGAGGCCCTGTTGATCATCGCCCCCAGACATCCCGAGAAATGGGCCGATGCGTCCGGAGGGGCTATGGGTCCGTTAAGCGGATTGACCGTGGCGTCCCGCAGCAAAGCCGAAGCCCTGACAGGCCGGCAGGTCTATGTCGCTGATACGTTGGGCGAGGCCGGGACGCTCTTTGCGGTTTCGGATGTCTGCGTCATCTGCGGCACCTTTGCCCAGATCGGCGGCCACTCGCCCTACGAGGCATTCTTGTCGGGTCGACCGGTCATTTACGGCCCCTATCCCGGAAACCACAAAGCTGCTTTCGACGCCGCCGCGACGAGCGGCGCAGCGCGACAGGTCAGGGGGGCTGAAGACCTTGCAGCGGCTGTTTTGGATTGGTGGCAGGGCGACGCTCTGGCCCAGGCCTCGGAAAGCGCGCAAAGTCTTTCCCGGATCGCGTCCGACGGCGCGGCAAGGATCGCGGCACGGATCAAGGAACTGATAAGGTGAGCACAAAGGTTGTCCTTCTGAACGATACGTCGACCAGATATCACCACGGTTGCTCGCGGGTGATACGGCTGCTCCGGTCAGGGCTGGAAGACCGCGGCGCGACGATTTCGGCAACCGTCCCCGCCCGCGCCAACTGGCCCGAGGATACGGCGCATCTGGACCAGATCAGGGGCGCCGACATTGTGGTCATCAATGGCGAAGGCACGCTCCATCACGGTGTGGACCATGCCGAAAGGCTGCTCAGGATCGCGGATCATCCGGTGGCAAAAGGAAAGAAACTCTGCCTCGTCAACGCGCTCTATGACAAGAACCCTGAAAGCTGGCGGCCCTATCTGGAACGGTTTGACCTGCTTTCCGCACGGGACAGCGAAAGCGCTCGGCAAATGAGCAGCGACTCTGGTCGGTCCGTTGGTTGGGTGCCTGATCTGTCGCTTAGTGCCGATGCAGGGATTGCTTCCGGTCCCCGTCACGGTGTCGTTGTCGGAGACTCGGTTCGGATCGAACGCCGCAGGGACCTGGCAAGGTCGCTCAGCAGATTTCCAGAGCCCGCCTTTATCCCGACCAAGACGCTGCGGCAGCGGGTGTGGCGGATGCCGATTGTCGGAGACGTGCTAAAGCGGGGATTGTTCGCTGCCTATTGCGCCAGTCTGGGGCCGGCGCAGCTCCGGTTCGAGCTAGCATTGACCGAAGCGGACTACCTTCGCCGGATTGGCGAGGCAGAATTGCATGTCACGGGCCGTTTCCACGCGGTCTGCCTTAGCATCCTGACGGAAACTCCGTTCCTTGCGGTCGACTCTGTTTCTGGCAAGATTGCCAGACTCCTCAGAGATCTGGGGTTGGGTCAGGACCGGATTGTGACCGGCGCGGATCTGATGACCGTTTCGCCGGACCCGCGTGATCATGCGTTCCTGGACCAAGAACTGGTGGCGATCCGGCGTGCCAGAGAAATGGCAAAAGCAAAAGCGGCAACCTTGTTCGACACCATACTTGCCTGATCAGTCGATCCGGTGCGGGGTCATCGGGGCTACATCTTCCAGCGTTTGTGGTTCCATAGCCACTGGTCCATGTGCTGGCGGACTTGCATTTCGAGGCTATCGTTGATCGCCTGCGTCATTTCATGCGCCGAGCCTTCGGGGATCGGCGCCTCGGAGACGATCCGAAAACTCAGCCCGTCGGCCTGCCGGATCGCGTAGAACGGAATAACGATCGCGTTGTATTTCAGCGCGAGTTTGGCCGCGGACAATCCGGTCATGGCCGGGCGGCCGAAGAAATTCACGGGCTCACCAGATGAGATCCGTTGATCGTGCAGGATCGCCAAGGCGCCGCCGCTGCGCAGGAATTTCACCATCGACGCCATGCCGCCGCGGCCCTGATCGAACATCGGGGTCCCGATATGTGAAATCGTTTCGACATATGTCTTGTTGAAAAACGGGTTCGACATCGGCCGATACAGCGACCCCATACGGAAACCGCGCCCGATCAGGCCCGCGCGGATCACGTCGTAATTGCCGAAATGTCCGGACACGAGGATCACAGCCTTGCCGTCGGCCCGCGCCTGTTCCAGTGCGGCCAGCCCTTCGCCTTCGATCGGGGTGTTGCGGGCGACCCTGATAAAGTCGTCGCCCGAGAAGAGCTCGAAAATCGTCCTGCCCACATTGTCGGGGACCGCTCGGGCGATCCT
Source organism: Marivivens sp. (assembly GCA_023263105.1). GTDB lineage: Bacteria > Pseudomonadota > Alphaproteobacteria > Rhodobacterales > Rhodobacteraceae > JALQXR01. The sequence continues at coordinate 2,981 of JALQXR010000184.1, forward strand.
TTCACGCTCTTCGTCGCTCAGGTCCGGCATGACCAGCGACAGGTTATCTAGGATCCGCTTACGATGCCCGGCCAGCGGCGATACGATCTTGGCAAAGACCCAGCCCCCGAACCGGATACGCAAGTGATACGGCAACAGCCGCGCGAGCCTGATCAGGCCCAGCGACAAGCCTGCGCCAAGCCTTTGGCTGACCGTTCCCTTTACGTCGTCACCTGCGGGAACAGGGGCGGTGTCGTTGCTGCTGTCGGTCATCGTGGCATTGTCAGGTGGAGTTGGGGCCTTGGCTCGGCTCGGTTTATCCTAGGAAACCCGCGACCACGCAACCATGGACCCATGAAAATGTCCGGTTGCTTGCAATTCAGGGCGAGATCGGCCAATTGAGCCGGATTGCATTACGGGCCAGCCTTTCTTAACCGGAGCCGATATCCATGTTCAAACGACTGGTGAAACGAGTTAAGGCATGGGAGGCCCGCGTTCATGCCTCGTTCCAACATGGCATCGATACGCCGGAAGAACTTCGCCGCGTCGAAGGCTACATGTATTGGCTGGATCACGGATTTCTTCGCGCGCTCTGGCACAACGAGGAAGAAATCGGGCCAGGAGTTTGGCGCGCCAACCAGCCCGACCACAAACGCCTGCAAGCCTTCAAAGAGCGTGGCGGCAAGACGGTCCTGACGCTTAGGGGGCCTGCGCCCTATCCCTATACGGTTCTGGAAACGGCGCAATGTGCCGAACTGGGTCTGGATCTGAAGGTCATGCAGCTTTGGGCAAAGGTCGCACCCTCGCGCGAGGTCATGCTTGACCTTATCCATGCTCTTGAAACCTTTGAGCGGCCGATGCTGGTGCATTGCAAGTCCGGTGCCGACAGGACGGGGCTCGCGGCGGCGGTCTACCGGCTCCATATCGAAAAGCGTTCGGTAGCAGACGCCCGCCGACAGTTGTCGCTGCGCTACCTGCACCTCAGCCACACCGATACCGGTGTGCTGGATTACATCCTTGATGTTTACGAAGCCCGACTCGCGGACGGAGACATCGCCTTCAAGACCTGGATCGAAACCGAGTACGACGGGCAGGCCATCCAGACCAGCTTCAAGAACCGCAAGTCCCGCTAACCCTTGAACTCTGCGGCCAATGCATCGGCGCCGTTCACCAAAAGCGACGTGTCGGTGCCGACGGCGGTAAAGGTCGTGCCAAGCTCGATGCAGCGGCGGGCAAAGGCGCGGTCGAGTGTCAGGATGCCCGACGGCACGCCGATCTTTTTCAGGCGCAGGATCGCGTCTTCGATGGCGGCTTTGACCTCGGGGTGGCCCGGGTTGCCGGGGTGGCCGAAGCTGGCAGCTAGATCGGCGGGACCGATAAAGACACCGTTCACGCCTTCGACCCCTGCGATGTCCTCTAGCCGGTCCAGCGACGCACGGGTTTCGACCTGAACGATCAGGCAGATGTCGTCGTTCGCTGTCGCGGTATAGGTTTTGTCGCGGCCATAGCGCGAGGCACGGGTGCCGCCGGCGACACCTCGGATCCCGTGG
>JALQXR010000185.1 GCA_023263105.1 Marivivens sp.
CGCTCTGGCCGCCTGCGGCACCATGCCTTTGCGGACCGCGCCGCCGGTTGTTCTGCCGCCCGTCGACGTGCCGTCGCCCCAGAGTCAGGAACTGGCCGCCTACTACCAGCGCCTGCAGGACCGGCTCTTGGCGCAGGGGCTGCTGCGGACCGACGGCGGCGGGCCGGACACCTATTACGATGCGCGCATGCTGGCCCAGAATTTCGTCCGCATCGCGCTGTATGACGAATACAACACGTCGTCCGGAACCTTGGTGGCGCGGCCTACCGTTTCACGCCTGCGCCGCTGGGCGGGGCCGGTGACCATGTCCGTGGACTTTGGCCCGACCGTCCCGATGGAGGTCCGCACCGCCGCCGTCCAAGAGGTCGCGACCTTTGCGGCTCGGTTGTCCAGCCTGACCGGCGTACCCATCCGGCAATCGTCGCAGGGTGCCAATTTCCACGTCCTCTTTATGAACGAAGACGCGCGCAGGGACGCTGGCGACCAGTTGCGCCGCCTGATCCCCGGCATGTCCGCGGCGTCGGTCAATGCCGTGGTGAACCTGCCGCGCGAACAGCTTTGCGTCGTGATCGGCACCTTTGGCGACGACGGAGTGACCTATGAAACCGCCGTGGCCGTCATCCGCGCCGAGCACCCGGACCTGCTGCGCCTGTCCTGCATCCACGAAGAACTGGCCCAAGGGATGGGGCTGGCCAACGACAGCCCCGCCGCACGACCGTCGATCTTTAACGACGACGAAGAATTCGGCCTGCTCACGACCCAAGACGAACTGATGTTGCGGCTGCTTTACGACCCGCGCCTCACCCCCGGTATGACCGCCGCCGAAGCCGCCCCGATCGTGCAGACGATCGCGACGGAATACTTTGCCGGCAACGTTTAAGACGAAAGGAACCATTCACATGGGCATTCTCGACTTCCTCAAAGGCGAATTCATCGATGTCATCCATTGGACGGACGACACTCGGGACACCATGGTCTGGCGTTTTGAACGCGAGGATCATGAAATCAAATACGGCGCAAAGCTGACGGTCCGCGAAGGTCAGGCCGCCGTGTTCATCCACGAAGGCCAGCTGGCCGACACCTTTAACCCCGGTCTCTACATGCTAGAGACCAACAACATGCCGATCATGACGACCCTGCAGCACTGGGACCACGGGTTCCGGTCGCCGTTCAAGTCCGAGATCTACTTTATCAACACCACGCGGTTCTCGGACATGAAATGGGGGACGAAAAATCCCATCATGCTGCGGGACCCCGAATTCGGCCCCACCCGCATCCGCGCCTTTGGCACCTATACGATCAAAGTGTCCGACCCCGCCCGTTTCATGCAGGAAATCGTGGGCACCGACGGTGAATTCACCGCCGACGAAATCAGTTTCCAGATCCGCAACGTGATCGTGCAGGAATTCAGCAGGGTCATCGCGTCGTCCAACATCCCCGTGCTGGACATGGCCGCCAACACCGCCGATCTGGGCAAGGTTCTGGCAAAGGCCATCGAACCCACGATCGCGCAATACGGCCTGTCCCTGCCAGAGCTGTACATCGAAAACATCAGCCTGCCCCCTGCGGTCGAGGCCGCGCTGGACAAGCGGACCTCGATGGGGATCGTCGGGGACCTGAACAAATACATGCAGTTCAACGCAGCCGAAGCGATGGGCGCGCCGAATTCGGCGGCGGCCTCGACCATGGCGGCGGGCATGGGTGCCGCGATGGGCTTGGCCATGGGCGGAGCCGCGACCCAAGCCGGACCGTGGGGCCCTGCCCCTGCCGCCGCCGCCGCGCCCGCAGCGCCGCCTCCTCCGCCGGTCGAACACGTCTGGCATCTGGCCGAGAACGGCCAGACCTCTGGTCCGTTTTCCAAAGCCGCACTGGGCCGCATGGTCACCGAAGGCCGCCTGACCCGCGACACCCATGTCTGGACCCAAGGACAGGACGGCTGGAAAAAAGCAGGCGACGTGACCGAGCTTGCGCAACTCTTTACCGTAATGCCGCCCCCACCCCCGCCACCGGCGGGATAAGGCGGTCGAATTGAAAAGGATCCATAAATGAAGACCTCTAACGGCTACACGCGGCTCCAGATCGGGCTGCACTGGGCGATCGCGGTGCTGATCGTGACGGCATGGTTCATCAGCGACGACATGGGCAAAGCCCTGCGCGCGCGGATCGAGGCAGGTGACACCGGCTTTGCCAATGGCACCGTCCACGGGATGGTCGGCTTTACGGTCTTTGTGCTGGTGCTGATCCGCATCATCGTCCGGTTTGCCAGCGGGGCTCCGGCGGCGACGCCCGAAACCTCGGCTCGAATGGCGCTGGCCGCGAAATGGGGGCACCGGTTGATCTATGTGCTTATGCTGGCCGTGCCGGCCGCCGGAATGGGTGCGTGGTTCGGGCACGTCACGCAAGCGGGCGAGCTTCATGAAACGCTGGCCAATGCGCTGATGATTGTCGCCGGTGGCCATGCCGCGCTTGCGATCTACCACCACGCCGTGATGAAAGACGGCACTCTGGACCGGATGCGGAAACCCGCCAGCTAAGATCAGACCCAAGGACCATCGATGACCGACACCACGACCCCGCCCTCTGTTCCTCGGGTGCCTGCCGCCTCCGAGCGGCGCTTTCCCTGCGACCAATGCGGGGCCGACCTGCGGTTTGACGCGGGCCGCGACCAGATGGTGTGCGATCATTGCGGTCATACCGAAGCAATCGAGAGGGGCGATCACCGCCCCTCTGCCATCCGCGAACTGGACTTCGAGGCGGCACTGGCCAACCAGTTGCCGTCGGTCGAGGTCGAAGAAACCCGCGTTCTGGCCTGCCCCAACTGCGGCGCTCAGGTCGAGGTCGACGAAGTCACCCACGCCACCGAATGTCCGTTCTGCGCAACGCCTGTCGTCACCGACACCGGCACCCACAGGCATTACAAACCAAAGGGCCTGCTGCCGTTTTCGGTCGATGAAAACGCCGCGCGGGATGCGATGACCAAATGGCTGGGCCGTCTGTGGTTTGCGCCGAATGGCCTGCAGGAATACGCCCGCAAGGGTCGCAAACTGAACGGTATCTACGTCCCCTACTGGACCTTCGACGCCGACACCAAATCGGCCTACACCGGCGAACGGGGCGACGACTATTACGAAACCAGAACGGTCGTGCGGGACGGGAAAACCCATACCGAACAGGTTCGGCGCACGCGCTGGCGTCCTGCCTCTGGCAGGGTTGCGCGGTTCTTTGACGACGTTCTGGTGCTGGCCTCGAAAAGCCTGCCGCAGAAATACACCGACGCGCTCGAGCCATGGGACCTGTCGCGGCTAGAGCCCTACGCCCCCCGTTTTCTGGCCGGTTTCCGCGCCGAGGGCTACCAGATCGACCTGCCCGAAGGCTACACGCTAGCGCGGGGCAAAATGGATCAGATCATCCTGCGGGACATCCGGTTCGATATCGGCGGCGACCACCAAAGGGTCCATTCGGTCGACACAAAGGTGAAGGACGTGACCTTTAAACACATCCTTCTTCCGGTCTGGATGGCCGCCTACAAATTTCGCGGCAAGACCTACCGCTTTGTCGTCAACGGCCAGACCGGCCGCGTTCAGGGCGAACGACCGTGGTCGGCGTGGAAGATTTTCTTTGCCGTCGCTCTGGCGGCGCTTCTGATCGGCGGAGGCATCTACATTGCCGAAATCACGCAGAACGGATGACACGACGGATTTACTCAGGTCCGTAGTTTTATCTCGTCTCTTGCGAATGTTTGCGCTATCTCCGGCCGGTAACCACCGCCTGCCCAGAAATCGGAGACCGAAATGATCCTCAGTTGCGGCGAAGCCCTGATCGACATGTTGCCTCGGACCTCGACCGAAGGCGAGCCAAGCTTTGCGCCCTATGCGGGTGGCGCGGTCTTCAACACCGCGATCGCTCTGGGGCGGCTCGGGGCTCCGGTCGGGTTCTTTTCGGGGCTGTCGAACGACCTGTTCGGGGACATCTTGCGCGACACCTTGGCCAAGTCCGGCGTCGAGTCGCAGTCCGCCGTGGTCTCGGGGCGTCCGACGACGCTGGCCTTCGTAAAGATCACCAACGGTCAGGCAAGCTACGCGTTCTACGACGAAAACACCGCGGGCCGGATGTTGGCCCCCGCAGACCTACCGCAGATCACAGCCGACGCGTTGTTTTTCGGCGGCATCAGTCTGGTGGGTGAACCCTGTGGCACCGCCTATGAGGCGCTGATGACCCGCGAGGCTCCTAGCCGCGTGACCATGATCGATCCCAACGTCAGAACCGGCTTTATCACCGACGCCGCCGCCTATCGCGGCCGGATCGACCGGATGTTCGGACTGGCCGATATCGTCAAGGTCTCGGACGAGGATCTGGCGTGGCTGTCGGGCGAAACCGACATCGCCAAGGGCGCGGCGACGGTGCGGGCCAAGGGGGCGAAGCTGGTGCTGGTGACCGAGGGAGCCAAGGGCGCGACCGCCTTCTGGAGCGGCGATCCGATACGGGTTCCGGCCCCCA
>JALQXR010000186.1 GCA_023263105.1 Marivivens sp.
TCAGCCGCTTCCAGTTCGTGGAGGCAAAGATGTCATCCGGCGTCTCGGGCGCCGAGATCGCGGAACTGTCCCGCGAATACTCCGACCTAAAGGACGTGGTGGACACGATCGAGGGTTATCGCCGCACCTTGGCGGATCTGACCGAAGCCCGCGCGATGCTCAAAGACCCAGAGATGCGGGACCTTGCAGAAGAAGAACTGCCCGGTCTTCAGCAAGCGCTGGAAGAGGCCGAACACGCGGTCAAACTGGCTCTCTTGCCAAAGGACGCGGCGGACGCCCGTCCGGCGATTGTCGAAATCCGGCCCGGGACCGGCGGGGACGAAGCGTCGCTTTTTGCGGGCGACCTTTTGCGGATGTACCAGCGCCATGCCGAGGCTCGGGGCTGGTCGTTTGAAATCATCGAGCTGCAATCGACCGAGCTGGGTGGGATCAAAGAGGTCGTGGCGCGCGTGGCGGGGCAGGGTGTCTTTGCCCGCCTGAAGTATGAAAGCGGCGTTCACCGCGTCCAGCGCGTGCCTGAAACCGAAAGCGGCGGGCGCATCCATACCTCGGCCGCCACTGTCGCGGTGCTTCCCGAGGCCGAGGACGTGGACATCAAAATCGACGCCGGTGACATCCGGATCGACACGATGCGTGCGTCGGGCGCGGGCGGGCAGCATGTCAACACGACCGACTCGGCTGTGCGGATCACCCATATTCCGACCGGCATCATCGTCACCAGTTCCGAGAAATCCCAACACCGTAACCGTGAAATCGCGATGCAGGTGCTGAAGACGCGGCTTTATGATCTGGAACGGCAGCGCGTGGACGGAGAACGGTCGGCCAACCGCAAGGCGCAGGTCGGATCCGGCGACCGCAGCGAACGCATCCGCACCTATAATTTTCCGCAGGGCCGGATGACCGACCACCGGATCAACCTTACGCTCTATAAGCTGGACGCGATCCTGCAGGGCGATCTGGACGAGGTGATCGACGCCCTGACCTCGGACGCTCAGGCCACGATGCTGGCGGAGCTTGACGCGTGAGACTGCAGCAGGCGGTGACCCTTGCCGTGCGCAGGCTGGTCGACGCCGGCGTTCCTGGTCCTGCGCGGGACGCGCGGATTCTGATGGCCGAGGCCTGCGGTATCCCCGCGTCGCGTTTGACGATCGAAGGCGACCGGCCGTTGACCGACGCCGAGGCCGCGTTGTTCGACAATCTGATCGCCCGCCGCGAAGCCCGCGAGCCGGTGTCCCATATCCTTGGCCGCAGGGAATTCTACGGGCGCGACTTTCTGGTGACACCTGATGTTCTGGACCCCAGACCCGAAACCGAAATCCTGATCGAAGCCGCGCTGGCGCAGCCGTTCGACCGCGTGCTGGATCTGGGAACGGGCTCGGGGTGCATCCTGCTGACGCTCTTGGCCGAAGTCCCGCACGCGACGGGCGTGGGGGCTGATATCTCGGCCCAGGCCTGCGCTGTGGCGGCGCGCAATTCCCAGACCTTGGGGCTGTCCGACCGCGCCAAGATCGTCGAAAGCGACTGGGCCCGCTCGGTCGGCGGTCGGTTCGATCTGGTCGTGTCCAACCCGCCCTATATCGCCTTGGCCGAAATGTCGGATCTGGCCCCCGAAGTCCGCCTGCACGAACCCTATGGCGCGCTGACCGATGGCGGTGACGGGTTGATGGCCTACCGCGCGATTGCCGAAGCGGTGCCGCCATTGATGGAGCCGGGCGGCAGGCTGGTTCTGGAAATCGGACCGACGCAGGGCAAGGCGGTGTCGGACTTGCTGGGGTTTGTCGGCTTTGACGGGATCACCGTGATTGCCGACCTTGACGGGCGCGACCGCGTCGTATTGGCGCATTTTCCCCAGTAACCATGCCAAAAAGCAACTAGAGCGCCTTTTCACGGCAGGTTTTCAACATAAGCGCCCGAAACCGCTTGCAGTGTTATCTTAGCCGTGCTTATTCAGATCTATCGGTGGTTGAAGGTAATCCTCACCCCGTGAAGTCGCCCAAAAATTCGCAGCTCGTCGCGCCGAACAGCGCCGGCCGGGCGCAAGAGCGAAAATCAAATTAGCTGAACGAAAGAACGTTCATGAGATCAAGCAAGTCACGTTCGCGGGGCAACAAGAACCGCAACAACCGGCCCTCCGGCGGGAACATCATCAATCGGGTGTTCGACAGTTCGGGACCGGACGGTAAGGTTCGCGGCACTCCGCAACAGATTATCGAAAAGTACAACCAGCTGCACCGCGATGCACAATTGGCCGGCGACCGCGTCGCGGCAGAGAACTTTGCCCAGCACGCCGAGCATTACACGCGGATGTTGTCCGAAGCCCAGCGTGAGGTCGACAAGGCCCGCGAAGAGCAGGAAGAGCAAAACCGTCAGCGTCAGGCCGAGCGCGATCGCGAGCGTGCCGAACGTTTGCGCGCGCAGGAGGAGGCCTCGGCCGGTTCTTCTGACGGTGACGCCGCACAGACCACGCTGGATGCGGCCTTTGGGTCGGACGACAACGGTCTGGTTGAAACTCCTGAAGACCGGCCCGCGAAAAAACCGCGCAAGCCGCGTCAGCGTAAGCCAAAGCCCGAAGGCGGCGACGCCCAACCGGCAGAAGCGCAAGCCGCTTCGGACTGACCATACGGCGCAGTACCGGAATGACAGGGGCCCCGAACGGGGCCCTTTTCTATTGGCGGATTGAACGGACGCACGGCTGCGACCCACCGGCAATCCATGTCGGACGGGCAGCGTACGGTCGACGTAGTGGCGACAGTTTTGGTGATCGTATGATCGCGCTGTAGGGCGGTGCAAAAGGGGGCGACCCGCGCCCCCGTCCGCTATGCGTCAGCCCAGTTGGACCAGCGCGTGGCGCTTTTTGCCCGCGCTCAGTTTCAACGGCGATCCAAAGTCCGACACCGACAGAACCAGCCCTGCGTCCGTCACCGGCTCGTCGTTCAGGCGCGCACCTTGGTCCGCGATCAGCCGCTTTGCTTCTTTGCCGGTCGAGGCAAGCCCGCTGCGGACAAACAGTTGAACGACCGATATCCCGTCGCCGATTTCCGAGGCGCTTAGGTTCAGCGTCGGCAAGTCCTCTCCGACGCCGCCCTTTTCAAAGACTTCGCGGGCGGTTGCTTCGGCAGCTCTTGCGGCCTCGGCCCCGTGCAGCAGCGTGGTGACTTCGTTGGCAAGCACGATCTTGGCTTCGTTCACTTCCGAGCCCGCAAGCGCGCCAAGCCGGTCACATTCGTCAAGCGGCAATTCGGTGTAGAGTTTCAGGAACCGGCCCACGTCGGCGTCCATCGTATTGCGCCAGTACTGCCAGAATTCATAGGTCGAATACATGTCGGCGTCCAACCACACCGCTCCGGTCTGGCTCTTGCCCATTTTGCGACCGTCGGCCGTGGTCAGCAGATGCGACGTCATCCCGTAGATTTCATGGTCCAGCACGCGGCGGGTCAGGTCGATGCCGTTGATGATATTGCCCCACTGGTCCGAGCCGCCAAGCTGCAGCAGGCAGCCGTAGCGGCGGTTCAGTTCAAGAAAATCGTAGGCCTGCAGGATCATGTAGTTGAATTCAAGGAACGACAGCGATTGTTCGCGGTCCAGCCGCGACTTGACGCTTTCGAACGACAGCATCCGGTTGACCGAGAAATGCCGCCCGATGTCGCGCAGGAATTCGAGGTAGTTCAGGTTGTCCAGCCACTCGGCATTGTTCAGCATCAATGCGCCGCTAGAGCTGTCGTCATAGCGGATATAGGCGGAAAAGACTTTCTTGATGCCAGCGATATTGTCGTCGATCTGTGCAGGGGTCAGCAGGGGACGTTCGTCGGCACGGAACGACGGGTCGCCCACCTTTGTGGTGCCGCCGCCCATCAGGGTGATCGGCTTGCCGCCGGTTTTCTGGAGCCAGCGCAGCATCATGATCTGGATAAGGCTGCCGACATGCAGCGACTTTGCGGTCGCATCAAAGCCGATATAGGCCGGAACGACACCACTGACCAAAGCTTCGTCAAGTCCCTGGTAATCAGTGCAGTCGGCCATATAGCCGCGCTGCATCATGATTGCCATGAAATCGGACTTTGGGTGGTATGTCATTGGCTTGTCCTTGGATGAATGTCAGGGCACGTTCTATATGCAGAGAGTGCCAAGGGAAAGATCATGTTGAAGGGACCATTGAGAGTCCTCGGGGTCGTGCCACGTTCCGACCGAAGCTGCCGGTTGGCCGCGATGATCACGGACGGCACATCGGTGTCGGATGTCTACGACGGGATGGATTTCGACGTGCCGTCTGGCGGCTCGGGACTGGTCGACGCGATTGCCGCGGCGGTGTTGGCCTATGTCGGCGGGGCAGAGCGGTTCGACCTGCTTGCCATCGACGGGATCGGGGTCGACGGCGACGCGCTGTCACTGGCGACGCGCACCACCGTGGCCTGGAACCTGAACGAAGCCGATCTGCGGTTCGGAGGGCTGGGCGGTCCGTGGCTGGGGTTCTTTGACCACGCGCTGTGCCGTCAGTCC
>JALQXR010000187.1 GCA_023263105.1 Marivivens sp.
CGTGGTCGCCATGTCAAAGGTCACATCCGGCGCGACCGAGGCAAATCGCGCCAGCCGCGGCATCAGCCAAACCGCCCCGAAGGTCGGCAAAGAGGCCAGACGCAGCACCTCTCGATGCCCGCCAAAGCTCATCACCGTCAGCGCCGAGGCATCCAGATCGGCCAGAATACGTTCGGCGTCGCGCAACAGCGCGCGGCCCGCGTCCGACAGGATCAGCCGTTTGCGAACCCGATCGAACAGCCGCACACCCAGCCGAGCCTCCAGCCCCGTCAGCGACCGGCTCACGGCGCTTTGGGTCAGGCCAAGTTCCTGCGCCGCCGCCGTCGCCGTGCCGGTCCGCGCGATCGACACAAAGGCCTGAAGTTCGGTCAATGTGGGGGTGTAGGAATGGCGCATGGTCACTGTTGATGATTTCTACTCATCAAGTCGTAACGCATATTCATTTGCGCACAAGCCCCGCAGGGACTACTGAATGGCCAAATTCCGATAGGAGAAGCCAGATGGCCAACGACGCCCCCGAACTGTCCCCCTTCGACTGGGCAGATGCCTTTTTGCTGGACAGCCAGCTGACCGAAGACGAACGCATGCTGCGCGACGCGGCCCGCACCTTTGCGCAGGAACGGCTGCAGACCCGCGTGATCGAGGCCTTCCGCATCGAACACACCGACCCCGAGATCTTTCGCGAAATGGGCGAGGCCGGACTGTTGGGCGTCACCATCCCCGAAGAATTCGGCGGCCTTGGCGCGGGCTATGTGACCTATGGTCTGGTCGCCCGCGAAGTCGAACGTGTCGACAGCGGCTACCGGTCGATGATGTCGGTGCAGTCCAGCCTGGTGATGTATCCCATCAACGCCTATGGCTCGGACGCGCAAAAGCGCAAATACCTTCCGGGGCTGGCGTCGGGCGAATTGATCGGCTGCTTTGGCCTGACCGAACCCGATGCGGGTTCTGATCCGGGTGGCATGAAGACCGTCGCGAAGAAAACCGCGGACGGCTACGTGCTGAACGGCTCGAAGATGTGGATCTCCAACTCTCCGATCGCGGACGTCTTTGTGGTTTGGGCAAAGTCCGAAGCCCACGGCGGCAAGATCCGCGGCTTTGTTCTGGAAAAAGGCACCAAGGGCCTGTCCGCTCCGAAAATCGGCGGCAAGATTTCGCTGCGCGCGTCGATCACCGGTGAAATCGTGATGAAGGACGTCGAAGTGGGCGAAGATGCCCTGCTTCCCGGCGTCGAGGGGCTGAAAGGCCCGTTCGGCTGTCTGAACCGTGCGCGCTACGGGATCAGCTGGGGCGTTCTGGGGGCCGCGGAATTCTGCTGGCACGCCGCCCGCCAATACGGTCTGGATCGCCGCCAGTTCGGTCGCCCGCTGGCGCAAACCCAATTGTTCCAGAAGAAACTGGCCGACATGCAGACCGAAATCTCGCTCGGGTTGCTTGGGTCGCTGCGTCTGGGCCGGATGCTGGACGACGGCACCGCCTCGCCCGAGACCATCAGCCTGATGAAGCGCAACAACTGCGGCAAGGCGCTGGATATCGCCCGCGTGGCCCGCGATATGCACGGCGGCAACGGCATTTCAGAAGAGTTCCAGGTGATCCGGCATATGGTCAACCTGGAAACGGTGAACACCTACGAAGGCACCCACGACGTGCACGCCCTGATTCTGGGGCGGGCGCAGACCGGACTTCAGGCATTTTTCTAGGAACACGTTTTTTTGCCTTGGGTTCGGCGCAATCTGCCCTCTAAAATGACGACAGCTCGGGCTATGTCCGAGCTGTTTTTACATATGGCTGCCCCATGACCGTGACGGAGACCACATTCGACCCCCATCTCGTCGGCCTCGATGCCGCCGACTGGCTCGAGGCATTGGAAGATGTCGCCGACGAGTTCGGCTATTTCGAACCTCTGGGTCGCGGGTTGTCGGCGCTGTTCATCGACCGCGGGCCGCAGTTGATCGTGACCTTCGAAACGCGCTCGGCCATTCCGCGGCTGTCCCCCCGATCCGAGCCTTTGGGCTTTCATTTCGTCCGCAACGACGGCTGGTCCCACCTGTGCATCCTGAGCGACGAAACCTCGGCCTTCCGGTCGCCGCGCCTGTTCCGGATGTTCGACAATCTGGTGGACGAAGGGTTCTTTGACCGGTTCGACGACGTTCTTTTCATGGGCGAACATCTGGCCGGTTATGCGGCGGCGGCATTTTCGGTCACTTCTCCGGGCGCGCGGGCTCTGCTGTTCCGTCCGATCGCGACTCTGGCCAGCGACTATGCCGGCTGGGACACGCGCCACCAGTCGCTGCGGACTCTGGATTTCACCAGCCGCTACGGCTACGCCCCCGCCATGATCGAGGCCGCCGAGCAGGTTCATGTGGTGTTCGATCCGGTCGACCGGCCGGACGCCATGCACGCTGCTCTTTTCGTCGCGCCGAACGTGCGGCTGCACCGCGCGCGCTATTTCGGGATAGAGCTGCTGCAGCGCTTTACCGAAGGCCGCATCCACGCGGACATCGTGCGCGCCGCGATGGCGGGAAGGTTGGGACACGCGGACTTTGGCGCGCTGCTGCGCCCGCTTCGCTGGACCCTGCCCGCCCGAATCGTCCGCATGCTTCAGGTGATGCGCGCCCGCGCCGATGCGGACCGCACCATCCGCTACTGCGAAATCATCCGCGCCCGCAAAAAAGTCCCTCAGGTCGAAACCATGTACAACCAGCTTACCGCTGCGAAGGGACAGAAAAAGCCGGCAGAGTGATCCGCCGGCCTTGTCGCGAAACGGTCCGCGCCGCAGCGCCCGACCTTAGATGTAGTACAGATCCCCGAACACGCGACGCGCGATCTGGTCGCGGGTCAGGCCGATGTCGGCCAGTTCGGCGTCGGACTTTGCATAAAGCGCCTCGACCTGTGCGCGGCGGCCCTGACGGTCGCCCAGACGTTCGGCAAACCGGACGAGTCCTTGCACAAAATTGGTGAACGGAGCGGCGGCAAAGGTGGTGGTTTCGGTCGTGCTGGCCATGTCGGCCTCCTCTAAGTCATTAGAATTGCTGTTGACCTCTAACTAAGGTCAGCACCTATGACTTACCACTTCCGATCCGCGAACCCCGCCTTGCACGGGACGCATAGGTTTACCTTTGCGTCAGTCGCCCTTGCGGCTATCGAGTCCGGCCTTCGCGGCCTCGACCAGACGGGTGGCAAAGTAGCCCACCCCAAGACCGGCGATCACCCAGAAGGCGGAGGTCGAGGCCGTCGCGCCGATGACCAGCGCCGCAATCAACCCGATCAGCAAAAAGACGAACAGCCGCTCTTCGCGGTCCTCGACCTTTAGATAGGGTCGGATGGCCCGCAAAACCGGACGGCCCAGCGGTTCATCCGCATGGGGAACCAGAAAACCTGCGATGACAGCGATGATGAAACCGAACATGGGGGCGCTCCGCCTGACTCTATGCGACAGGCTCAATATGGGGATGAGACGGTTGCGCGCAAGCCTATGGTCACGGCGGCGACGATTGTGTAATGGGGCGGCATGATGGATGCACACCCTACCCGCCTGACGATGCGCCGCCCCGACGACTGGCACCTCCACCTGCGCGACGGAGCCATGCTGGAAGGCGTTCTGCCCCATACGACCGCCCATTTTGCCCGCGCGATCGTGATGCCGAACCTTGTTCCGCCCGTGGTGACCACGGCGCAGGCTGGTGCCTATCGCGACCGCATCCTTGCGGCGCTGCCCAAGGGCGCGAAATTCACCCCGCTGATGACGCTCTACCTGACCGAGGACACGGACCCCGACGACCTTGCCCGTGCCCATGCCGACGGGATCGCGACCGCGGTCAAGCTCTACCCCGCCGGCGCCACGACGAACTCTGCCTCTGGCGTGCGCGACTTTGACAAAGTGCGCCCCGTGCTGGAACGGATGGCCGAAATCGGGATGCCGCTGTGCGTGCACGGCGAAGTGACTGATCCTTCGGTCGATATCTTTGACCGCGAGGCGGTGTTCATCGACCGCGTGCTGAAACCGATCCGCAAAAAGGTCCCCGACCTGCGCATCGTGATGGAGCATGTGACCACGCAGAACGCGGTGGACTATGTCCGCGACACGCACAAAAACCTTGCCGCGACGATCACGACCCATCACCTGATCATCAACCGCAACCACATCCTCGCAGGGGGCATCCGCCCGCATTACTACTGCCTTCCGGTCGCCAAACGCGAAGCACATCGCATCGCTCTGGTCGAAGCCGCAACCAGCGGGGACAAGCGGTTCTTTCTGGGCACCGACAGCGCGCCGCACACCGATCCGGCAAAGCTGCAACCCTGCGGATGCGCGGGCTGTTTCACCGCCCCCAACACGCTGTCCTGCCTTGCCGAAGTCTTCGAAGCGGCCGGTCGCCTGAAAAACCTCGAGTCCTTCGCCTCGATCAACGGGCCGCGGTTCTATCGCCTTCCGGTCAACGAAGAGACGATATCGCTGGTGCGGCAGGACACGCCGGTCACCTATCCCG
>JALQXR010000188.1:0-3293 GCA_023263105.1 Marivivens sp.
GGATCAGTGCCTCTTCTTTCGTCGATACCGGCAAGTCTGCCGCACGCTCGGCCCAAGCTTCGTCCAGAATCCGCGCTTGGGCGGCTTCCATCCGCGCGATGATCGATGCGACGGTGTCGCCCGGCACGAATTCGTAGCTGTCCGGCGCCAAAGAGCCCTCTGCGGGAATACCGCCGAAATCTTCGCCAAGCGTCGAAATCGCGTTCAGACCGGTCACCACCTGCCAGCTGGTCACACCCTCGGCGACCGCGACGCGGAAACGGGTGTCTGCTTCGGCGGCCACTTCTTCATAGACAGCCGGAACCTCGTCGGCCGAGGGATCGAAATCCGCCACTTCGACAAACCGGCTGGTGGCCGGATCCATCTCGCGGACTTGGACTTCGATGCGGGTGACGCCGATACGATAGACGATCTCTGTGCCGCAGGTGCTTTGTCCACCCCGCGTCACGATTTCGACGATGGCTTCCATCGATGACCCTTCGGGCACCAGATAACTGCCTGCTTTCAGCAGGTTGGCCCGCTCAGAGTAGTCGGCTCCGATCCGGAAAATCGCGCCGTTGCTGATCGCGCCCTGCGCCTCAAGATCGCGGCTCACCGAACGCATGTTGGTCCCGCTCTCGACCTGCAAACAGATCGCCTGAGCCAAAGGCCCCGGTTCGGAATATTGCCGCGCGCCCCACATGATCACGCCGGCCAGCAAAAACAGGCCGACGATGATGAACGTCAGAGCGTTCGACGCGATATGTCGCCACATCAGCGCAGTTTCCCGAAGATCACGCTCGCGTTTGTGCCTCCGAAACCAAAGGAATTCGACAGCGCCACGTCGATCTTCCGTTCGCGTTTTGCGTTCGGAGCCAGATCGACCTTTGTTTCGACGGCCGGGGTATCAAGGTTGATCGTCGGCGGTGCGACCTGATCGCGGATCGCAAGGATCGAGAAAATCGCCTCGATCGCGCCAGCCGCACCCAGCAGGTGGCCCGTGGCGGATTTCGTGGACGACATCGTTACCTTGGTGGCCGCATCCCCCATCATCCGCTCGACCGCGCCCAGTTCGATCACGTCCGCCATGGTCGAGGTGCCATGCGCGTTGATATAGTCGATGTCGGCCGGTGTCAGGCCCGCGTCTTCCAGCGCGGCACGCATCGAACGTTCGCCGCCTTCGCCGTTTTCCGACGGCGCCGTGATGTGGTACGCGTCGCCGGACAGGCCGTAGCCCAGAACTTCGGCATAGATCTTGGCGCCGCGCGCTTTGGCGTGTTCGTATTCCTCTAGGATCACGACGCCCGCACCTTCGCCCATGACGAACCCGTCGCGGTCTGCGTCATAGGGGCGGCTGGCCTTTTGCGGCTCGTCCGCGCGCTTGGTCGACAGCGCCTTGCAGGCGTTGAAACCGGCGATGCCAATTTCACAGATGGCCGATTCCGCACCCCCCGCGACCATGACATCCGCGCTTCCGTATTTGATCAGCCGCGCGGCGTCACCGATGGCATGGGCGCCGGTCGAACAGGCGGTCACCACGGCATGGTTCGGTCCCTTGAACCCGAAACGGATCGACACCTGACCAGAGATCAGGTTGATCAACGCGCCGGGGATAAAGAACGGCGACACACGGCGGGCACCCTTTTCCTTGATCAGGATCGCGGTTTCGGCAATCGACTGCAGCCCGCCGATACCCGACCCGATCATGACACCGGTGCGGCGGAGGCTCTCTTCGTCTTCGGGCATCCAGCCGGAATCCTTGACCGCCTGAACTGCCGCGGCCATGCCGTAGAGGATAAAGTCATCGACCTTACGCTGCTCCTTTGGCTCCATATAGGCGTCGGCGTTGAAGGTTCCGTTGGTGCCATCGCCGCGTTTGACTTCGCACGCGTAGGTGGTGACCACCCCGCTCGTGTCGAACTTGGTGATCGGGCCCGCGCCCGACTGTCCGTCGAGGATCCTGGACCAAGAGGCTTCGACGCCATCGGCCAAAGGAGTTACAAGCCCAAGTCCAGTTACAACCACACGGCGCATATTCTGCCCTCACCATTCCGGTTTCGCTTTGGTCCTGATAGCCCAGCGCGCGTCAAATGGGCAAGGGGAAGCACCCCGAAAACCGGCACAACCGCGCCCGCGTCCCCTTTGGTCGCCATCAAATCACCACCCCAAGCCCGAAATTTCGGCGGCAGCGGGCAAAGGACCCGCGATTCGGAGCGGAACCAGCCAACATCGCCGCAGCCCGCACCCTGCCCGTCGCGGTCGACGACCCGACCAAGATCCGTATGCCCAAAAAGAAAGCGGCGCCCCGAGGAGCGCCGCATAACTTAAGTCTTGGAACCCGCTTACTGGGCTTCGGTGATGAATTTCACTGCATCGCCAAACGTCTGAATGGTCTCTGCGGCGTCGTCCGGAATTTCGATTCCGAACTCTTCTTCGAAAGCCATTACCAGTTCAACGGTATCGAGGCTGTCTGCGCCAAGGTCATCAATGAAAGAAGCGGTTTCGGTAACCTTGTCTTCTTCAACACCCAGGTGCTCTACAACGATCTTGCGCACGCGGTCAGCGACGTCGCTCATGTCATTCCCTCACATATATATGGGCGTTTGCCCGTTCTTGCTTGCCCGAAGCGGGCGCTCGACTGCCCGAGTTTCGGGCACTTTCCGACCAGCGCAAACTGCGCCCCTCGGCAATTCTGCGTGGCCTATAGCAGGAAAATGCGGCAAGGCAAACGCTTTCGACCATCTGGCACAGGCCCGACCTCGGGGTCAATGGCCGCGAAACGACGTAACGTCAGATCATCGCCATTCCGCCGTTCACGTGGATCGTCGAACCGGTCACATAAGCGGCCTCCTGACTCGACAGAAACAGGACGGCAGCGGCGATTTCCTCGGGCGTGCCCATGCGGGCTGCGGGGATCTGGCTGTTTATCTTTGCCTTCTGGTCGTCGTTCAGCTTTTCGGTCATCGCCGTCGCGATAAAGCCCGGCGCGACGCAGTTCACGGTGATGCCGCGGCTCGCGACCTCATAGGCGATGGATTTCGACATGCCGACCATACCCGCCTTGGACGCGGCATAATTGGCCTGCCCCGGGTTGCCGGTGGTGCCGACGACCGAACTGATGTTGACGATACGGCCCCAGCGCGACTTCATCATGCCGCGAATAGCGCCTTTGCACAGCCGCATGGTCGACGTCAGGTTGACGTCCAGCACGCTTGCCCATTCGTCGTCCGACATCCGCATAAAGATGTTGTCGCGCGTGATCCCAGCGTTGTTCACAAGGATATCAAGCGATCCCATCGCCTCGACCGCCTGTT
>JALQXR010000188.1:3303-4489 GCA_023263105.1 Marivivens sp.
CGCTCAGGTTGCAGGGCAGCACATGCACCCGATCACCCAGTTCCGCGGCCAGCTCATTCAGCGGATCGATCCGCGTGCCGGAAATGGCGACGGTTGCGCCAGCGGTGTGCAGCGCCTTGGCGATCGCATTGCCGATGCCGCCCGAAGCGCCGGTGACAAGTGCGTTCTTGCCAGTCAGATCAAACATTTGCGTCCCTTTCTTATCGCCCCTTGCGGGGGCTGTTTCTTAGGTATGAGTTGCAGCAACAGCCGCCGCGACATCGTCGGGCGAGCCAACAGCGCGCGTCGCGACGTCGGGCGCGATACGCCGGATCATGCCCGACAGGGCTTTGCCCGCGCCGATTTCCCACATCTCGGTAACACCGTGCTGCGCCATCCATGCCACGCTCTCGCGCCAGCGGACCGATCCGGTCACCTGCTGAACCAGCAGCGACCGCAGCGTCTCTGGTTCGCTTTCGGCATGGGCCAGAACGTTGGCAACGACCGGAACCGAAGGCTCTTTGATGTCGACGTCGTTCAGCGCCTGCGCCATCACGCGCGCGGCGGGCTCCATCAGGCTGCAATGGAACGGAGCGGACACCGGCAAAAGCAACGCACGCTTTGCGCCTTTCGCCTTGGCGATCTCGACCGCGCGTTCGACCGCGTCCTTGTGGCCCGAAACCACGACCTGCGCGGGATCGTTGTCGTTTGCCGCCTGACAGACCTGCCCCTGCGCGGCCTCTTGGGCGACGTCTTTGGCGGTTTCGAAATCCAGCCCCAACAGCGCGGCCATCGCACCGATACCGACCGGAACCGCCTCTTGCATCGCTCGGCCCCGAATCCGCAGCAGACGCGCGGTGTCGGACACGCTGATCGCGCCAGCCGCCGCCAATGCCGAATACTCACCCAACGAGTGACCCGCCACAAAGGCCGCCGACTGGATCGTCACGCCTTCGGCCTCCAGCGCGCGCATCGCGGCAATCGAGGTCGCCATCAGCGCGGGCTGCGCGTTCTGGGTCAGGGTGAGGTCGGCGATATCGCCTTCCCAGATCAGCGCCGAGAGCTTTTCGCCCAGCGCGTCATCTACTTCGTCAAAGATCGCTTTGGCCGCCGGATAAGCCTCGGCAAGCGCCTTGCCCATTCCGATTGCCTGTGCTCCCTGACCGGGAAAAACGAATGCGCGCATGTGACATCCCTCCTGAAGTCT
>JALQXR010000189.1 GCA_023263105.1 Marivivens sp.
GACCGCCGGAACCTGCCCTTTGTCACGGTGACGCCGGCGGATATGCAGGGCATGGACGGCCCTTCGACCATCCTGTCAAAATCGCGCGGCGGCACGATCCTGTTCGACGAGGTCAGCGACTTTTCCGATGTGGATCAGGGGCGGATCGTCCGGATGCTGGATGCGACCCCCGAAAACGCCCCGCGCGCCATGGCCACCAGCCGCATCGACCTGCAACCCGAAATGGAGGCAGGCCGGTTCCGCGAAGACCTGTATTTCCGGCTCTCGGGTGTCACGATCCAAGTGCCCGCTTTGCGCGATCGGGTGGATGACATCGCGCTGCTGACCCAGCATTTCCTGACCCGCTCCGAACGCGAAGGCCTGCCGTTGCGCCGCCTGTCCGATGGCGCGCTCGAGGTCGCACGGACCTACACCTGGCCCGGAAACGTCCGGCAATTGCAGAACACCATGCGCCGGTTGTCGGTCACCGCCTCGGAAGAGGCCATCAGCCGCAGCGAAATGGAAGCCGCGCTGATATCGCAACCCGCCGCCGAACCGCTGCGGGGGGCCTCTGATCCGGACAAGCTCGCGGCCTCGGTCGCGCGCCACCTGAAACGCTATTTCGACCTGCACGGCGGGATGCTGCCGCCACCGGGGCTGTATCAGCGGATCCTGCGGGAAATCGAAACCCCGCTGATCGAGATCGCCTTGGACGCCACCGCCGGCAATCAGGCGAAATGCGCCGACCTTCTGGGGATAAACCGGAATACGCTGCGCAAGAAGATCTCGGAACTGGATATCCGCGTGACTCGCCGTCGCAAGTTGATGTAAAACCGCAACAGAACCGTTGCCATGGTGCCGCATCGCGGTCCCGATAGGCGCGGGTGAATGCGGACTCGGGGCGCGGCAAGCTCCGGAACAACAGGGCGAAACGGTGCAGTTGTCCTCCTCTGGCCTGTCAATGGCGGCACTCAGCAACTGGCGGCGAAACCGCCAATTGCAGAACGCTGCGACGCTGGCGCTGGTGCTGCTGGGACCCGTTCTGGCGGGGACGACCTATTTCGTTCTGGGGCCACTGGCGCGGGGCGGCAGCGCCCCCAGCCTGCGGCTCGTGCTGCTGGCCGACTTTGTCTATGTGTTGGTTGTGGCCTCGCTCGTGTTGCAGCGGGTCGCCCGCATGATCACCGCCCGCCGCGCGCGGTCCGCCGGATCGCAGCTGCACCTTCGCCTGACATTCGTCTTTGCGCTGCTGGCGCTGATTCCCACCGTTCTGGTCGCCGTTTTCGCCGTGTTGTCGGTGAACATGGGTCTAGAGGGCTGGTTCTCGGACAGAGTCCGCAACGTGGTGTCGAACTCGCTCTCGGCGGCGCAGGCCTACGAAGCCGAACACCGCGAAGAACTGGAGCGTGACGGCATGGCGCTGGCTGCGTTTCTGAACAACGAACGCCGCGCGACGTTCTTTATGTCCGACGGAGAGGTCCGGCAGGCACTGGGTCGTGTGCAGGCCCAGATCGAACGCGGACTAACCGAGGCCTTTGTTCTGGACAGTGCCGGCAACATCATGGCCCGCGCGCCTCGGTCCTATGAATTCGGTTACGAAAAGGTCAGCGCCGAACAGATCCAGACCGCCCTTAACGACGGCATCGTGGTGATCGAGGACTGGGACAACAACGAATTCCGCGCGCTTATCCCGCTTGAGACCTTTACCGACAGGTTCCTCTTTGTCAGCCGCGCGGTGGACGGGGCGATCCTGTCGCTGCTGGACGACACTCAGGCCACGGTGAGCCTGTACCAACAGCTTGAATCCGAACGCGGGCGGCTCTTGTTCGAATTCGGCCTGTTGTATCTGGGGTTCGCGGTGATCCTGATCCTTGCGGCGATCTGGCTTGGTCTGTCCTTTGCCGAGCGGCTCGCGCGGCCTGTCGGGCGACTGGTCACCGCCAGCCAGGAAGTCGGGACAGGGAACCTGGACGTGCGGGTGGTCGAGGACAGCGGCGAGGACGAAATCGCGCAGCTGGGCCGGAACTTTAACGAAATGACCTCGCAGTTGAAGGAACAGCGCGCGCGGCTGCTTGAGAACACCGAGCAGATCGAACGGCGCCGCCGGTTGTTCGACTCGGTCCTTGGGTCGATCACCTCGGGGGTGGTCAACCTTGATCCTGACGGGCGGATTTCCTTTGCGAACCGGTCGGCGCGGCGGTTGCTGGCGGTGGGCGACGCACAAGAAGAGGTCGCGATCGGCTATGCCGTTCCCGAATTCGCCGCCCTGTTCGAAACGCTTGTCCATAGTGAACGCGATGTGGCGCAGGACCAGATCAATCTGGTCCGAGGAGGCAAACAGGAATCCCTGCTTGTCCGCCTGACCACGCGGCGGAACACCGAAGGGTCATTGGAAGGCTACGTGGTGGCCTTTGACGACGTGACCGACCTTGTGTCCGCGCAGCGTCTTGCGGCATGGGGCGACGTCGCCCGTCGCATCGCGCATGAGATCAAGAACCCGCTGACCCCGATCCAGCTGTCTGCCGAACGCATCAAACGGAAATTCGCGCCACGCGTCGGCGACGAAAGCGATGCGCTAGAGCAGATGACAGATGTTATTATCAGGCAAACCAACGACTTACGGCGCATAGTTGATGAATTCGCCAAATTCGCGCGGATGCCAGAGCCCGACCGTATTCGCAACGATCTGACCCAGATTCTGCGGGACTCGGTGTCGCTGCAAGAGGCCGGTCAACCCGCAGTCCGCTTTGTCGTCGACATCCCCGAGACGCCGGTTCCGGCCGATCTGGATGCGACGATGATATCGCAAGCCTTCACAAACTTGATTAAGAATGGCGGAGAAGCCATTGAAAGTTATGTGGAAAGCGGCGCGACCGAAGACGACTTCCAGCCCGAAATCCATGTCAGTCTGACCGTTGCGTCCGGTGTCGCAACAGTGTCAATCTCGGACAACGGTATCGGCCTGCCAGAGGACCGCAGCCGTCTGTTCGAACCCTATGTCACCACCCGTGACAAGGGCACGGGGCTGGGGCTGCCGATTGTGAAAAAGATTGTCGAGGAGCACGGCGGCACGTTGGTGCTGGTCGACGCCGAGCAATTCAACGGAAACCGCCATTTCGGTGCGAAGGCGGTCATTGAACTACAGGTTGCGGCGGACGCCGCGGCAAACAAATGAGAGCGACAGGGACCCCATGAGCGATATCCTGATCACCGACGACGAACGCGACATCCGCGAACTGATCTCGGACATCCTGAAGGACGAAGGCTTTTCGACGCGGCTGGCGGGAAACGCGGACCAGTGCATGGCCGAGATCGAAAAGGCCGTGCCCGCGCTGATGATTCTGGACATCTGGCTGAAGGACAGCTCGATGGACGGTATCGACATCCTCAAAGCCGTAAAGCGCGAACATCCCGACGTGCCGATCGTGATCATTTCGGGCCATGGCAACATTGAAATCGCGGTCGCTGCGATCAAACAGGGGGCCTACGATTTCATCGAGAAACCGTTCAACATCGACCAGCTTCTGGTGGTCATCAAACGGGCGATGGAGACGTCTCGGCTGCGGCGCGAAAACACGGAACTCAAGCGCGGCGACGGTGGCGTGATTGACATGATCGGCGAAAGCTCGGTCTTCAAATCGCTCCGTAACCAGTTGGATAAGGTCACAAAAACCAATTCGCGCGTTTTGCTGACGGGGCCCGCGGGCTCGGGCAAGGAAACCGCCGCGCGCTACATCCATGCCAATTCGAACCGCGCCAACGCGCCCTTTGTGTCGGTCGCGTCCGCCTCGATCGAGCCGGAGCGGATGGAGGCGGTTCTGTTCGGGCGCGAAAGCAACGAAAAGGGCATCGAAAAGGGTCTGCTGGAACAAGCGAACGGCGGCGTGATCTATTTCGACGAAGTGTCGGACATGCCGCTCGGGACTCAGTCGAAAATCCTGCGTGTCCTTGTGGACCAGACCTTTGTCCGCGTGGGTGGCTCGGAAAAGGTGCAGGTCGATCTGCGCGTCCTGTCGTCAACGAACCGCGATCTTTTGGGCCTGATCGACGAAGGCACGTTCCGGCAAGAGCTGTACCACCGGCTGAACGTGGTTCCGGTCGAAGTTCCGGGGCTGGATGAACGCCGCGAAGACATTCCCCTGCTGGCCGAACATTTTATCGACCGGTTCAACGCGACGCAGGGCCTGCCGCTGCGGCAACTGACCGAGGATGCCCGCGCCTTGCTGCAGACGATGCTGTGGCCCGGTAACATCCGCCAGCTTCGCAACGTCATCGAACGGGTGTTGATTCTGGGCGAGGGAACGGACGCCATTTCGGCCAAGGAACTGCCCGCGGTCGAGGCTTCGGCCGGCGATTCGGCGCGGGTGGTGCTGTCGGGCGCGCTGGCAACCTTGCCGCTTCGCGAGGCCCGAGAACTGTTCGAACGCGAA
>JALQXR010000018.1 GCA_023263105.1 Marivivens sp.
GTGCTGATCATCGGGGAATCCGCGCGCGCCGCGAGCCACGCCCAATATGGCTACCCCCGAGCAACCAACCCGCATACCAAGGACCTGAACCTGATTGCGGTTCCGAACGTCGAAGCCTGCAGCACCTACACGCTCGCGTCTTTGTCGTGCATTCTTCACCATACCGGCAACGATACACCTCTGTTTGCCGGCACCGAAGCCCTGCCAAGCTACCTCGACCGCAACGGCATCCCCACGATCTGGCGCACCAGAAGCTCGGGCGAGGGCCATATCGAGGTCAGCGACTACCTGACCGAGTCCGACCTAGTTGCCGCCTGCGAAGGCGACCAATGCCAGCCCGAGGTTTACGATACCGTGCTGCTGAACGGTCTGGCCGAACAGATAGCAGCGGTTGCGGACCCGCGGGTCTTTGTCGTCCTGCATCAGGGCGATGGCAGCCACGGGCCGTCCTACTTCAGCCAGTATCCTCCTGACTTCGAGCGGTTCTCGCCGGTCTGCGCCACGGTCCAGATCGCGGACTGCGACCCGCAGGCCCTGATCAACGCCTATGACAACACCATTGCCTTTACCGATTATCTGATCGCCCGGACCATTTCGGTCCTACAAGGACTGGAAGACGCCGACACCCTGCTTGTCTATGTTTCGGACCACGGGGAATCGCTGGGCGAAACCGGCATCTACCTGCATGGCACTCCGGTTCTGATCGCGCCGCGCGAACAGATCGACGTCCCCATCCTGATGTGGATGTCCGACAGCATGGCGGGGCGAAAGGCCTTTGACCAAGGCTCGCTCGATCCGGCGCGGACCAATGGTTTTGACGTCGTGTTTCACACGATCATGGGGGCGTTCGATCTGGAAAGTCCGGTTTACAGGCCCGACGAGGACCTCTTCGCCCGCAACTAGAGCTTCGGTCAGAACCACACGTCCGCGACGCAACGTCCGTCTTTTGGCAGATCGTCCCAAGTGCTCAGCCCATCGAACCGCTGAACGGGAATCGCTGCGACGACATCGGGCTCTGCCATGCGCATGTTGACGGCGATCCGGCGGCGGCCCTTGTCGTTGGGCTGCAGCGCGCGCCAGTGGGTGACGCAGCCGCAGGTGCGGCAAAAGTTAAAGCTGATCTCTTTTTCGCCACGGATATAGACGCCGGTGTTGCTGCCCCGAGTGGTGATGCGGATGCCTTCGCCCTCATAGTCATAGGCCCAAAGCGTTCCGTATCGTCGGCAAACCGTGCAACTGCAGGCGGTGACGTCGTCCGGAACGCCGTCGAACTCGAAGCTGACGGCGCCGCAATGGCAGTGTCCTGTGATCATCTGGGGGCCTCTTGAGACAATATACCGCCATTCTAGCAGCCCTGCGCCCGATTGTCCGCTGGACGTAACGGGAATTGCTGGATAAACAGCCCCCGAATGGGCGGCAGGAAACTGCCGTCTGTCGTGTTCGTATGGGCTCAGGCCCGGAAATATCGGAGATGCACCCCGTGTCACACGCAGAAGACCACCAGGGCACGCGCCGCGACTTCATCTACTACGCTACGGCTGGCGCCGGCGCAGTGGTGACTGGCGCCGCTGTCTGGCCGCTCGTCAACCAGATGAACCCCTCCGCCGACGTCAAGGCTCTTGCCTCGATCCGCGTCGACGTCAGCACGATTGCCCCCGGCACCCAGCTGACCGTTCTGTGGCAGGGCAAGCCTGTCTTTATCCGCGCGCGCACCGAAGACGAAATCGCGTCCGCCCGCGCCGTCGATCTGGGCGACCTGCCCGATCAGAACGCCGAGAACGCAAACCTTGACGCCGCCGCCGATGCGTCGGACGAAAACCGCGCGCTGTCGGAAGACGGCGTCTGGCTCGTCCAGATGGGTGTCTGCACCCACCTCGGCTGTGTGCCTCTGGGCGAAGCCGGTGACTTTGGCGGGTGGTTCTGCCCCTGCCACGGGTCGCACTACGACACTGCGGGCCGCATCCGCAAAGGCCCCGCACCGCGCAACCTTCCTGTCCCCGTCGCCGAATTCGTCGACGAGACGACGATCAAGCTGGGTTAAGGAGAGCACTCAATGGCCGGTATTCCGCACGATCATTACGAACCGAAAACGCGTGGCGAAAAGTGGCTGCACAGCCGCCTGCCCGTCATCGGTCTTCTGTATGACACCCTCATGATCCCCACTCCGAAGAACCTGAACTGGATGTGGATCTGGGGCATTGTCCTGACCTTTACCCTCGCGCTGCAAATCGTGACCGGCATCATTCTGGTGATGCACTACACGCCGCACGTCGATCTGGCCTTCTCGTCGGTCGAGCACATCATGCGCGACGTCAACGGCGGCCATATGATCCGCTACTTCCACATGAACGGCGCGTCGCTGTTCTTTGTGGCGGTCTATGCGCATATTTTCCGCGGTCTCTACTACGGCTCGTACAAGGCGCCGCGCGAAGTGACCTGGATCATCGGTATGCTGATCTACCTGCTGATGATGGCAACCGGCTTCCTTGGCTATGTTCTGCCTTGGGGTCAGATGTCGTTCCACGGCACTGCGGTGATCACCGGCCTGTTTGGCGCGGTTCCGTTCATCGGTGACGAAATCCAGACCTGGCTGCTGGGTGCCTCGGCCGTTGGCCAGCCCGCCCTGAACCGGTTCTTCTCGCTGCACTACCTGCTGCCGTTCATCATCGCGGGTCTTGTGATGGTTCACATCTGGGCCTTCCACTCGACCGGCAACAACAACCCGACCGGTGTCGAAGTCCGTCGCACCTCGAAGGAAGACGCCGCCAAGGACACCCTGCCCTTCTGGCCCTACTTCGTGATCAAGGACCTGTTTGCGCTGGCCGTTATCCTTGTTGTCTTCATGGCGATCGTCGGCTTCATGCCGAACTATCTTGGCCACCCGGACAACTACATCCCGGCAAACCCGCTGGCGACCCCGTCGCACATCGTTCCGGAATGGTACTTCCTGCCGTTCTACGCGATCCTGCGCGCGTTCACCTCGGACGTCTGGGTTGTGATGTTCGCCAACTGGATTTCCTTCGGCATCATCGACGCAAAGTTCTTCGGCGTTCTGGCGATGTTCGGCGCGATCATCGTGATCGCCCTTGCACCGTGGCTCGACACGTCGTCGGTCCGCTCGGGCCGCTACCGCCCGATGTTCAAGTGGTGGTTCGCCCTGCTCGTCGTGGACTTTGTCGTCCTGATGTGGTGTGGCGCCATGCCGGCGGAACCGCCGTACTCGATCATTTCGCTGATCGGCGCGGCCTACTGGTTCGCCTACTTCCTCGTTATCCTGCCGCTTCTGGGCGTCATCGAAAAGCCGACTGCGGCTCCGGCGACGATCGAGGATGATTTCAATGCCCACTACGGCAAGTCGTCGAACAAACCGGCCGAGTGAGAGAAAGGAACGAATGACCATGCTCCGTAAACTCACCCTTTCCGCCGCTGTAGCGCTGGGGCTTGCCGCCTCTGGCGCACAGGCCGCGGGCGATGCCCACGTCGAAGATTTCGCCTTCTCCTTCGAAGGCCCCTTCGGCAGCTTCGATCAGATGCAGCTGCAGCGCGGCCTGCAGATCTACACCGAGGTCTGCTCGGCCTGTCACGGGCTTAAGCACGTCCGCATCGGCACGCTCGCCGATGAGGGCGGACCGGCCCTGCCGGAAGATCAGGTGCGCGCCTACGCCGAACGCATCGAAGTGTTCGACGCCGCTCTGGACGACTACCGCGCCGCGACTCCGGCCGACAAGTTCCCCGCCTCCGGCCTTGCCGAAGCACCGGACCTGTCGCTGATGGCCAAGGCACGCGCAGGCTTCCACGGCCCCTACGGCACCGGCCTGAGCCAGCTGTTCAACGGCATGGGCGGCGCGGAATACATCGCCTCTGTCCTGACCGGCTACGCCGATGCTCCGGATTGTGCGCCGGCGGATTTCGACGGTCACTACAACACGGCCTTTGCGGCCGGTGGTTTCCCCGATAGCTGCAAAGACGAACCTGGCCACCACATGGTGCCGGGTTCGTGGATCGGCATGGGCCAGCCTCTCTATGGGGACGACGTGGAATACGCAGACGGTCACGACACCGACCTGCACCACGAAGCCCAGGACGTCGCTGCCTTCCTGATGTGGACCGCCGAGCCCAAGATGATGGCCCGCAAGACCGCCGGTCTGACCGGTGTCATCATGCTGACCATCCTGTCGGTTCTGCTCTACCTGACGAACAAGCGTCTGTGGGCACCCCACAAAGCAGCAACCAAGCGCGAAGACTAAGCGCCGTTGACCAAAGTTTCGATCAGGCCCGCCCTAACCGGCGGGCCTTTTCATTTGCGCGACCCAAGATAGGCCGCCAGACGCTTGGTCGGGCTTTCCAGCGCATCGGGCAGCGGCAGCGGAGCCTCGGCCACCCCGCCATCGACAAAGACCAGCGCCTCACCGAACCGGCGGGCGTCGGCGGGATCGTGAGTCACCATCAGCACCAGCCGACCCGCTAGCTTTGCCGCCACCAGATCCAGCATCTCTTCTTTCATCGCGGGCCCAAGTGCCGCAAAGGGCTCGTCCAGCAGCACGATGGGCCGGTCCTGCAGCATCACCCGCGCCAGCGCCGCGCGGCTTGCCTGCCCTCCGCTCAAGGTCGCGGGCAGGCGGTCCTCGGTTCCGTCCAGCCCGACCTCGGACAGCGCGCGGGCCACCCGTTCGCGGTCTTTGGGCGTCGTCTTCAGGTCGGGGCGCAGGCCCAGCGTCAGGTTTTGCCCGACAGTCAGGTGCGGGAACAGGTTGTTGTCCTGAAACAACGTCGCAACCGGCCTTTTCGACGGCGGCAACGGGTCGAATCGCTCGCCCTGCCAGGTCATCGTGCCGGTGACATCACCCCCAAGAAACCCGCCGATCGCAGAAAGCAGCGTGGATTTCCCCGCGCCAGAGGGGCCGATGACGACGATTCGGGCCGCGCCCTCGACCGTCCAATCCGCGCCCAGCCGAAACCCGTCCTGCACGATGTCGATCCTATCCAGACGCAGCATCGGCCCGCCCTCCTCTGTCGAAAACCCAGAACACTGACAGGCTCATCACCAAAAGGACCAGCGCCACGGCGGCCGCATCCGTCGTCCGGTAAGCGCCCATCAGCCGATACATCAATAACGGCAGCGTTTCCTGCGACTGTCCGGCAAACAGAACGATCACACCCAGATCGCCCACGGCCATCGCCCCCGCCAGCCCCGCCGAAAACCCCAGCGCCCGCCGCATCCGTGGCAGGTACAGCACCCTGACCCGTGCGACGCCATGCAGCCCCAGCCCGTCCGCCAGCGGTCCATAGGCCTGCTCGGCCCTCGCTAGCGCCGGTGCCACGACCCGAATCGCGAACGGCAGTGCGATCAGGCAATTCATGAGCGCCGTCACCGGCAGCGCCAGCACGGCCGGGTCGATCACGGGATTGATCGCGATGAACAGGCCCGTGCCCATCACCAGCCCCGACACCGACAACGGCAAAGCCATCGCCACGCCCTGCGCCGCGCCGCCGCGCGCTGCGATCGCAAGGGCCAGCGCGGGCGTCGCCACCGCCACAGAAAGGGCAATGCACAGGCTCCTGATGGCTGCTGCGGGTAACCCGTCGGGCAGATCGCCCAAGCCCGCGACACCTTTGGCCGCAACCATGCCCAGCGGCAGCACCAGAAACGCCGCCGCCGCCAGAATCACAACCCCGTCCACAAAGCCCGCAACGCGCCCCGATTGCCGCAGAACCGGCCGGTCGAGCCCCGCGCCCTGCACCATTCCCACCGACAGCCGCAGCGCCACCAGCGCGCCACCAATGCCCAGCGCCGCCTGCAAAGCCGCCAAGACCGCCGCTTTCTGCAGGTCGAACTCGAACCGCAGGGCCTGATAAATCGCCACCTCGATCGTCGTCGCCGAGGGCCCGCCCCCCAGCGTCAGCGCGACCGCGAAACTGGACAGGCAAATCAGGAAAATGGCCGCAAAGGCAGACGGCGCGACCTCGCGCAGCATGGGCCGCTCCAGCAGGTGCCAGACCGACCCGCCCAGCCCCTCGGTCAGCCGGAACCTCTCGGCGGGGATGGCCTGCCACCCTGCCAGCAGGAACCGCACAGCCAGCGGCAGGTTAAAGAACACATGACCGATCACCACGCCTTGCAAGCCGTAGATCGACCAAGGTCCCATGCCGACCAGCGCCAGCGCATCGTTGATCAGGCCGCCGCGTCCGAACACGGAAAGAAGCCCCAGAACCGCGACGATCACCGGCAGGACAAAGGGCGCTCCTAACAGCGCGATCAACAGCCCGCGCCCGATGAACCGCCGCCGCGCCAGCGCCCGCGCGACAGGCACCGCCAGCGCCACCGACACGCCTGCCGACACCACCGCCTGCAAAACCGTGAACCTCAGCGCCGCCCAATCTCCGTCGGTCAATCTGGCGATGCTGTCTGACGGCGCGCGGACACCGACCGCCAGTCCGGCGACCAGATATAGCCCGCAGATCAGGACCGCCAGCGCGGCCCCGACCCGACCCAAAGGGCTTACCGAGAGAGCGCGGCGCGCCATTCTTCGATGGCCTCACGACGGAGCGACTCGGCTTCGGACGGGTCCAGCAAAAGGCTCACGGCGGGGCGTTCGTCCGCCGCGTCGAACCCTTCGGGCAGTCCGCTTTCGGGCATCACCGCGGGATACATCCAGTTCGTCGTCGGAATCACCGACTGCACAGCGTCCGACACGAGAAAGGCCAGAAACCTGTCGGCCAGTTCGCCTTGGTCGGTCGAGCCCAGCTTTGCCGCCACTTCGATTTGCAGATAGTTGCCCTCGGCAAAGGCCCAAGCCGTCTTTGTCGCGTCACCCTCGGCGATCCGGTGGTACGCGGGCGAGGTCGTATAGGACAGAACCGCGTCGGCTTCGCCTTCCAGAAACAGGCCATAGGCTTCGGACCAACCCGGAGTGACCGTGACGATGTTGTCCGAAAGCGCCGTCCAGACCTCTGACGCGCGGTCGCCATAGGCTGCGCGCACCCACATCAACAGCCCAAGGCCGGGCGTCGACGACCGCGGGTCCTGAATGACGATGCTGATGTCGGATGCGGCCAATGCCTCGATGCTGGCGGGGGCTGCGACGCCCCGATCCGCGACAAAGGCAAACCAGCCCCAGTCAAACGGGACAAAGGTGTCGTCCGTCCAATCGACCGGCAGCGCATAGTCGGCGCTGACCCCGCTGGCCGCAAACAGCCCGCTGTCCCGCGCCGCCGACATCAGGGCGGTGTCCAGACCGACCACCACGTCTGCCTCGGTTCGCGCGCCCTCTAGCCGCAGACGGGCCAGCAAGGCAGCGCCGTCTCCTGCGGTGACAAAGCGCAAATCGCAGCCGCAGACCTGCTCGAACGCCGCTTCGACCGCCGGACCGGGACCCCAGTCGCTGGCAAAGCTGTCATAGGTGTAAACTGTCAACGTCGGTACTTGGGCGCTTGCCGCCGTAGCAGCCAGAGCAAGTCCCGCGACAGAAAGATGAAGGTATTTCATTGGTCATCCTTTCATGCGCCGGACGGATGGGGGCGCGGGATGATCCCGTAACCTTCCCTCCGCCGGTCCTAACCGGTTCAGGTTCAACGGGTCCGCGATCACGCGTCTCAGCCATCTCTGGCACCCCGAGGTAGGCCGGAACCTAGGCCCCTCTCTCACTGTTGGCAAGGGTGCTGCGACGGGCACGGTGACGGCTGCGATGGCGATCCGGCGGGATTGCCCCCTTTTCTACACGGCCCGTTTGCCCTATCGCATGACAGACCCAAAGGGAGCCAAGTCATGTCGTTCAACACCTTCGGCCATATGTTCCGCGTCACAACCTGGGGCGAAAGCCACGGGCCCGCGCTGGGTGCCACGGTGGATGGCTGCCCTGCCGGCGTGCCGCTGACCGCGCCGATGATCCAGCAGTGGCTCGACAAACGCCGCCCCGGCCAGAACAAGATGACGACCCAGCGGCAGGAACCCGACGCTGTCGAAATCCTGTCCGGCGTGTTCGAAGACACCACCACGGGCACCCCGATCCAGTTGATGATCCGAAACACCGACCAGCGGTCCAAAGACTATGGCGACATCGCCGAGACCTTCCGCCCCGGGCACGCCGACATCACCTATTGGCAGAAATACGGCATCCGCGATTATCGCGGCGGAGGCCGGTCCTCGGCCCGTGAAACCGCTGCCCGCGTGGCCGCCAGCGGCGTCGCCCGCGAAGCGCTGCGGATGCTCGCGCCGCAGGTGCAGATCAAAGGCTATATGGTCCAGATGGGCGCCAAGACGATCGACCGGTCGCGCTTTGACTGGTCCGCCATCGACCGCAACGATTTCTGGTGCCCCGATGAAACCGCCGCCGCCGACTGGGCCGACTATCTGGACTGGCTCCGCAAGGACGACCACAACTCGGTCGGTGCGGTGATCGAAGTCGTGGCCCGGGGCGTTCCCGCAGGCCTTGGCGCGCCGATCTATGGCAAACTGGACACCGACCTTGCCGCTGCGATGATGTCGATCAACGCCGTCAAAGGCGTCGAAATCGGAGAAGGCATGAACGCCGCCACCCTCACGGGCCGCGACAACGCGGACGAGATCTTTATGGGCCAAGGCGGGCCGGAATATGCATCGAACCACGCGGGCGGTATCCTTGGCGGGATCTCGACCGGT
The DNA here is from genome assembly GCA_023263105.1 of Marivivens sp. Taxonomy (GTDB): domain Bacteria; phylum Pseudomonadota; class Alphaproteobacteria; order Rhodobacterales; family Rhodobacteraceae; genus JALQXR01. Next base: position 8,639 of record JALQXR010000018.1, read on the forward strand.
CAGGACGTCGTCGTGCGGTTCGCCGTAAAGCCGACGTCGTCGATCCTTAGCCCGCGGCGGTCGATCCGCAAGGACGGCTCGGAAACCGAGGTCATCACCAAAGGCCGCCACGACCCCTGCGTCGGCATCCGCGCCGTGCCGGTGGGCGAGGCGATGATGGCCTGCGTGATCCTTGACCACCTGCTTCTGGATCGCGGCCAGACCGGCGGCCAACGCGGGCAGATCGGCTAGGTTTAGGCCACCGCCGCTGCCAGCGCTGCGTCGAATAGGTCTTTGAACTCTGCTTCGCGGGTGCCTGCCACGATGCGGGCGATCTCGGCTTCGCCTTTTAGCGCGACAACCGTGGACCGGCGCGGGATACCCAGCATAACCGACAGAGGATCGTCGCTGTAGACGTCCCAGTCCAACTGAACAAAGGTCAGATTGGCTTCGTAGTCGGGGTTAGAGGCCTTGAGCCCGTCCATCACTCGGGACTGGGCGCGGCAGGTCGAACACCAGCTTGCGTAGAAATCCACGATCACCGTTTCACCGGCGGCCAGCCGTTCGTCCACCAGACCGGGGTAGTAGGTCAACGGCGCCGCCAATGCCGCGCGCGGCAGCACCGTCACCGCCGTTGCAGCACCCGCGAGGCTTAGAAACTTTCGTCTTTCCATGTCACTCTCTCACTTTCTCAAAACCGGACCGACAGGTCCTGTAACCAGAAGGGCAAATGATCCAGCAGCCAGATTTCGGCCGCTTTGAACAGGTCGAACCAGATGGCGGCACCGGTGACGATCAGGATCAGCCCCATCGCCGGACGGGCGCGGGCGGCCAGCGACCGCATCGCGTCGCGCCGTGCCCGTATCGCCGATTGCGCGCCATAGCCCAGCGCCACGATCACCGTCGATAGCCCCAGCGCAAAGGCCGCCATGGTGGCCGCCGCCAATCCCAGACTGTCCCCCGCCGAGGCCAAGGCAATCGCGCCGCCCAGCGTCGGTCCGACGCAAGGCACCCAGACCGCGCCCAATAGCGCTCCGGCCAGTGCCTGCCCCCGCAGGGTGCTGCGGTCGATCCGGTCGATGCCGCTGTCGGCGCTCATCGACACGCCCGCTGTCGCCAGCGAAAACCCCGCCCCCAGTCGCGGCACCAGCAGCACCGCGCCGAACAGCGCCATCATCACCGCTCCGGCCCGCGCGATCGTCACGTCGTCAACGCCCAGCGACCGGCCGAACACCGCCACGCCCATGCCAACCGCCACAAAGGACAACGACATCCCCGCCGCCAGCGCAACCGGCCCCCACCGGCTTACCTGCAGCGCCGAGGCCAGAACGATCGGCAGCACCGGCAGGACGCAGGGGTTAATCAGCGTCAAGAGGCCCGCAAGATATCCAAGTATCAGATCCATGGCCGGACCATGCGTCCGCCGCTGGCCCCTGTCACCAAACAAACCGCTGACGCGATTTCACCCTTTCGTGGGAGGATGTTTCAGAACTCGAACGGCGGGACGGGGGACCGCCGCCCCAAGGTCAGCGCGTCGGCAACCAGCACCATCGGGGACAGGTCGACCTCGGACCCGCCTTGGCGCACCAGTTCGGCCATGCGGGCATATAGCGCGGGGTATTCGCCCATGATCGACGCGTCGCCTGCTTGGGCAGAGCCGCCCAGCCACAGTTCGTTCCCGCCGTGCCGCAGGGCCATGCCGCCCGCGTTTGTCGCGATCTCGATGTCCCAGGTCTGGGGGCCGTCCTGCCGCCAGTCAAAGTCAGCCGCGATCCCGCCCGCGAAGGTCAGGCGCGCCGCGATCGGGGTTTGCCAGTTCGCCGGAAAATCCAGATCGGCCCCCGTCAACCGCAGCGGCTCGGGCAGGATGTCGGTCAGGATCGACAGCGCGTTGATGCCGGGGTCCATGACGCCCATGCCGCCGGGCTCGGCCACCCAATGTTGACCCGGATGCCAGCGACGCACGTCTTCGCGCCATGTCACGCGGCCGCCTGTGACCTGCTTGTCCGACAACCACAGCTTTGCCGCCGCGACCGCCTTTGCCATGCGACTGTGCCACGTGGTGTAAAGCGTCAGCCCCGCTTGTCGCGCAATCGCGTCCAGCGCGTGGACCTCGGCCAGCGTCGCGCCCGGCGGCTTTTCCAGCATCACATGCCGCCCCGCCCGCAGCGCCGCGGCTGCGGCCTCGAACCGAGGCACCGGCGGCAAGCAAAGCGAAACGACCGAAACCTCTGGATGCGCCGCCAGCATCGCCGCGATGTCGGTATAGGCGGGCACGCCGTCGACCGTTCCTTTGCGGCTGACGGTTGCGGCCAGATGCCAGTCGCCAGAGGCCGCAATCGCGGGGACGTGCTGGTCCACCGCGATCTTGCCGATCCCGACCAGAGCGACCTTCAGCGGCTTTGGCATCAATGCGAATCCTTGCCCACCGGATTGCCTCGGCAACCCTTGAGGAAATCCAGATCCGCGCCTGTGTCCGCGCCTTCGACATGGGCCTGATGCAGCCACGCATAGCCGCTTTCGGGACGCTCGTGCGTCGGGGCCCAAGCCTTGAGCCGGTCGGCCAGTTCCGCGTCGCTGATGTCCAGATGCAACCGGCGGTTCGGCACGTCGAGTTCGATGAAATCGCCGTTCCGCACCACGGCCAGAGGGCCACCGGCGGCGGCTTCGGGGCTGGTGTGCAGACAGACCGTGCCATAGGCGGTCCCCGACATCCGCGCGTCACTGACACGGACCATATCGGTGATGCCCTTTTTCAGGATTTTCGGCGGCAGGCCCATGTTGCCGACCTCGGCCATGCCCGGATAGCCCTTGGGACCGCAGTTCTTCAGCACCATCACGCAGGTTTCGTCGATGTCCAGATCGGGGTCGTTGATCTTTGCCTTATAGTCGTCGATGTCCTCGAACACGACGGCGCGGCCACGGTGGACCATCAGGTGCGGGCTGGCGGCAGAGGGCTTCAGCACCGCCCCCTTAGGCGCGAGGTTGCCCTTTAGCACCACGATCCCGCCGGACTTGGTCAGCGCTTTGTCTGCGGGCAGGATGACGTCTTCGTTGTGGTTGACCACGTCCTTGACCTGATCCCACATGCTTTCGCCCGACACGGTCAGCGCGCCCTTGTGCAGCACGCCCGCTTCGCCCAGACGTTTGATCACCACCGGCAGACCACCGGCATAGAAAAACTCCTCCATCAGGTATTTGCCCGACGGCATCAGGTTCACGATGGTCGGCACGTCGCGTCCGCAGCGGTCCCAGTCGTCCAGCGTCAGGTCGATTCCTACGCGGCCCGCAATGGCCAAGAGGTGGATCACAGCGTTGGTCGAACCGCCGATCGCCGCATTGGTGCGGATCGCGTTTTCAAAGGCTTCCTTCTTCATCACGTCGGACGGTTTCAGGTCGTCCTTGACCATCTGCACGATGCGCCGTCCGGTCAGTTGCGCCATGACGCGGCGGCGGCTGTCCACGGCGGGGATCGCGGCGTTGCCGGACAGCGCCATCCCCAGCGCTTCGGCCATGCTGGCCATGGTGCTGGCGGTGCCCATCGTGTTGCACGACCCCGGGCTGCGGGACATCGACGATTCGGCTTCGACGAATTCCTCTGCCGTCATCTTGCCGGCCTTCACCGCCTCCGAGAACCGCCAGATATGCGTGCCCGAGCCGACCCGCTCGTTCTTGTAATAGCCGTTCAGCATCGGGCCGCCGGTCACCACGATTGACGGAATGTCTGTCGATGCGGCGGCCATCAACAGCGACGGAGTCGTCTTGTCACAACCGACCATCAGCACGCAGCCGTCCATCGGTTGACCGCGCATCGCTTCCTCGACCGCCATGGCGGCAAGGTTGCGGAACATCATCGCGGTCGGGCGGAACGCGGATTCACTGGCGGAAAACACCGGCACTTCGACCGGAAAGCCGCCCGCTTCGTAGATCCCGTTTTTGACCCGCTGCGCCAGATCGTTCAGATGCGCGTTGCAGGGGGTCAGTTCGGACCACGTGTTCAGGATGCCGATCACCGGACGCCCGTCGAACAGATCGTGCGGAAAGCCCTGATTCTTCATCCATCCGCGGTGATAGATCGCGTCCTTGGACGAGCCGCCGAACCATTCCTGAGAACGCAACTTGCGGGGCCATTTGGCGGGTTTGAACGTCATGTGGGTCTCCGTCGTCGACGCTGATGTTCCCGCCAGTGTCGCGATTTCCTTTGTTGCCTACAATTTATCTCTTATGAAGATTTCATATCAATTCTGGTAAGTGACATGACCGCCGATCTGACCGCCAAAGGGCTAAAGCTCAGCCACCTCCGCCTGCTCGCCGCGCTGACGGAAACCGAACACCTTGCCACCGTGGCGGGTCGGCTGGGGATATCGCAACCCGCCGCGTCGCGCCTGCTGGCCGAGGTCGAGGGGATCGGCGGCACCGCCGTCCACCGTCGCGACGGGCGCGGGATCGCGTTGACCGAGGCAGGGCAGGCGCTGGGCAGACGCGCCGCCCGTATCCTGCGGGAACTGAACGACGCCGCCCGCGAGCTAGAGGAAATCGACAGCGGCCATACCGGCCAAGTACGGGTCGGCTCGGTCACCGGCCCCGCGCTAAGCCACGTGATGCCCGCCGTTCGCGCCGCCAGCCGCGATGCCCCCGCCCTGACAGTCGAGGTCGAGGTCGCGGCCTCGGACCTGCTGGCCGCGATGCTGCTTGAGGGACGGCTGGACTTTGCCCTTTGCCGCTTGCCCGAAGGTCAGGACCCCGCCCTGTTCACAGCGCAGCCTGTCGCCCCCGAGACGGTCGATCTGGTGGTTCGCGACGGCCACCCTCTGCTGGGGGGCAAGCCGACGCCGGCACAGGTGCTGCAACTGGACTGGGTGATGCAGGGGCCAAAAGCGATCCTCCGCCAAACCGTCGAGGCGCGGTTGACGTCATTGGGGTTGCCCCTGCCGCGCGTGCCGCTGTCGACTCCGTCGTTTCTGATGACTCTGGCAGTGCTACAGGACAGCGACGCGGTCGCGCCTCTTGCCCGAGCGGTCAGCGACCGATTCGCGGGGGCGGGCAGCGGCTTTGCGGTGCTGCCTGTCGATCTTGGGATCGTGGTGCCGCCCTATGCGCTGATGACACGGGCGGGCGCGATCCTGACCCCCGCTGCCGAGCGCCTGCGCCAGATGATTCTGGCCTAGCGCTTTCCGGGTTGGCGTGACACCTGCACCGCCAGAATCCCCGCCGCGATCACGGCCACGCCGATCACATCGGTCATCGTCAGGGATTCGCGCAGCAGAACCGCCGCGATTGCGACTCCGAAGAAGGGGTTGAGAAAGTGGAAGGTCGCGGCGCGGACCGCGCCGATCCGGCCCACCAACAGAAACCAGACCCAAGTCGCGGCCAAGCCGGGAACCAAGGTGGTATAGGCAAAGGCCACCACCAGCTGCCAGTTCAGGTCGATCGCCCATCCGGCCCGTTCGTACAGCACGGCAGGCACGGCCAGAATCGCGCTGCCGACCAGCATCTGCAGCCCGACGACCAGCAGCAGGTTGCCCGCGTTCGACGCGCTCCGGACCGCCAGCGTTGCGACGGTCAGCGACACCACTCCGATCCCGCAAAGCACGACGCCCAGAACGTCGACACCGCCGCCGAACCGCACTCCCATGATCAACGCCACGCCTGCGGTACCCGCCAGCAGGCCCGCGATTGCCATGGGCCGCAGCTTTTCGCGAAACACCAACCATCCGGTCAGCGCCACCGCCAACGGCATCGTCGATGCGATGATCGCGGCCAGAGAGGCTTCGATCCACTGCATCGCGACAAAGTTCAGGCCCAGATACAGCGCGTTCTGCGAGATGCCGAAAATCACTGTCGACCGCCACTGCGCCCGAGTCAGCCGCGCGGTCTGACCGATCAGATAGGCAATCGCGATCCCCAAGAGTCCTGAAATCAGGAACCGAAGCGACAGCGCCGACATCGGCGGGGCATAGGCGACGATCACCCGCGCCGAAGTAAAGGCCGAGGACCACATGACCGCAAAGCCCAGCCCCATCAGAATCGCACGCACATCCATTCGCTCACCTCAAAGTAAAAGGGCCGCCCCAAGGCGACCCCCAAATCCAAGTCAGTCCTTCACTCTGGACTGTCCTTAGCCGTTGACGCTGTCTTTCAGCGCCTTCGCGATCGTCATCTTGACGACTTTGTCCGCGTCTTTCTTGATCTGCTCGCCCGTGGCGGGGTTGCGGACCATACGCTCCGGACGTTCGCGGCAGTAGATCTTGCCGACACCCGGCAAAGTTACTGCACCACCTGCCGATACTTCGCGGGTGATGATGGCCAGCAGCGCATCGAGCGAACCGCCGGCGGATTTTTTGTCGCTGCCGGTTTCTTCAGCGATCGCAGCGACGAGCTGCGCTTTGGTCATCGGTTTTGCCATTCTTTTGGTCTCCCTTGAATGCTCGAATTGCTGAGCATGAAACAAATGCATTTAACCTCATGATCCGCATCACCACAATGAAATGTGTTGCTGATTCCAAGAAAATCGACCGATTGGTCTGTTTTCCCTCCTCAGAGGAAGGCAGTTTCCTCGAAACTCCGCAGTTTTCTGCTGTGAATCCGCTCCAGCGGCATGTCCTGAAGCCGTTCCATAGCGCGGATTCCGATCATCAGGTGACGGGCGACCTGCGTCTTGTAAAAGTCCGAAGCCATGCCGGGAAGCTTCAGTTCGCCGTGCAGAGGCTTGTCCGACACACACAGCAGCGTGCCGTAGGGAACGCGGAACCGAAAGCCGTTCGCGGCGATTGTCGCGCTTTCCATGTCCAGCGCGATGGCGCGTGACTGGGACAGGCGCTGGACGGGACCGGATTGGTCGCGCAGTTCCCAGTTGCGGTTGTCGATGGTGGCCACCGTGCCGGTCCGCATGATGCGCTTCAGCTCGAACCCGCTCAGCTCGGTGACTTCGGCCACGGCGCTTTCCAGCGCGATCTGGATTTCGGCAAGCGCGGGGATCGGCACCCAGACGGGCAGGTCGGCATCCAGCACGTGGTCTTCGCGCAGATAGGCATGGGCAAGCACAAAGTCCCCAAGCCGCTGGCTGTTCCGCAGACCCGCGCAATGCCCGACCATCAGCCACGCATGGGGGCGCAGCACCGCGATATGGTCGGTCGCGGTCTTGGCGTTGGACGGCCCGACCCCGATGTTGACCAGAGTGATCCCTCCGCCGCCCGGGCGTTTCAAGTGATACGTCGGCATCTGCGGCATCTTTGCCGGCATGGGGATCGGTGTTGTCGGATCGGTGATTTCGACATTACCGGGCCCGACGAACGACGTGTATCCGCTGTTGGGATCCGCCAGAGCCTGCCGCCCGTAGGCCTCGAATTCGTCGACGTAGAACTGGTAGTTGGTGAACAGAACGTGGTTCTGGAAATGGTCGGCCTGCGTCGCGGTGTAATGCGACAGGCGGGCCAGCGAATAGTCGACACGCTGCGCGGTGAAGGGCGCCAGCGGTTTCGCGCCATCGGGATAGACGAACCCATACCCGTTAACGATGTCGTCGTGGGTCGTCGACAGGTCCGGCACGTCGAATACGTCGCGCAGGGTGAACTCCATCGCACCGTCTTGCGGGACGGTCACCGTGGGATCGTTGGCCACGGCGAAATGCACCGGCATCGGCGTGTCCGAGGGCCCCACCTCGATCGCGACACCGTGGTTCTGGATCAAAAGCGACAACTGCTGCGTCAGGTAATGTTCGAACAGATCGGGCCGCGTGATGGTGGTCACATAGACCCCCGGCTCGGCCACATGGCCAAACGACAACCGGCTGTCGGTCGCGGCAAAGCTGCTGATGTGAATCCGGATTTCAGGATAATAGGCGCGGAACCGGACGGCCGGACGGCCGCTGTGCAGCGCCTCGGCAAAGTGTCCGGCCAGAAAATGCGCTGCCCCGTAATACAAATGCTTTAGCCGCTCGACAGCCCCCGCCGCAGTGTCAAAGGATTCTCGACCCGGCAAATCGGGAGTCTCAAAGCTTGCGGTCTGGCTACGTGGGCTCATGGGGCACCTTTGGTCCTGGCGTCTTATTGGGCGGCACCATCGCAGCGGATTGTAACTGATTTGCGAAGGCCCGTTGATAGTGAAGACTGAACAGACACCAAACCGCAGACCGGCGCAAGTGAGCCCTTTGCGCGTCGCGGACAGAGCAGACGGCACGCAACGACCGCGTTAGACTACCTGTCACCGAACAGGAGCCAGCGATGACCAAACACCAACCCCGAACCAACCTGCAAAACTGGGCCGAGCGCGTCGACCTCGCGGCGTCCTTCCGGTGGACCGCACGGTTGGGATTTCACGAAGCGGTGGCGAACCACTTTAGCCTTGCCATCAACGACAGCGGCACGCGGTTCCTGATGAACCCCAACCAGATGCACTTTGCCCGTATCAAAGCCAGCGACCTGATCGTTGTGGATGCCGACGACCCTGACACCCTTTCCGGCCCGAACGCCCCCGACCCCACGGCTTGGGGCCTGCACGGAGCGATCCATCGCGCCTGCCCGCACGCCCGTTGCGCGATGCATGTCCATTCGATCTTTGCCACGGTTCTGGCCAGCCTGCGCGACAGCACCCTGCCGCCGATCGACCAGAACTGCACGACCTTCTTTAACCGCTACGTGATTGACGACGGCTACGGCGGTCTTGCCTTCGAAGGCGAAGGCGAACGCTGCGCGCGGCTTTTTGCGGACCCGTCGAAAAAGGTGATGATCATGGGCAACCACGGGGTGCTTGTGATCGGTGATAGTGTCGCAGATACCTTTAATAGACTCTATTATTTCGAACGCGCCGCCGAAACTTACATCCGCGCGCTTCAGACCGGGCAACCACTTCGGGTGCTGCCTGACGACATCGCCGAAAAGACCGCGAAAGAGCTTGAGAATTACCCCGAACAGGCCACCCGCCACCTGTCCGAGCTAAAGGCAATCCTAGACGAAGAGCAGTCGAATTACGCAAGTTAGGGTCTAATTCGACCGGATCTGGCGGGGGCTGACACCGAATTCTTCGCGGAATGCGCGGGTCATCGCGGACGGGGTGTCATAGCCGGTGCGCAAGGCAATTTCGGCAATCGTCAGATCGGTCTCGGACACCAGCTTCCGCGCAAGGATCAGCCGCAGCCTGCGATAGACCGCCTGCGGCGTCGCACCCAGTTCGTCGCGGGTTCTGGTGGACAGCTCTTTCTGACTGCGCCCGATCCGGCGCGCCACCTCGGCGATTGTCAGGGGGTCCTCTAGGTGTTCCTGCATCAGGCGTATGGCCCGCGCCACCGTCCTGCCCCGCGCGGTGACGACCGGCTGCGCCCGCGTCGCTTCGGGGGACATGAACAGCGTCGCAACCTCCAGCCGCAGAGCCTCTCCGTGATGGCGGCCGATCAGTTCCATGATCGCCTCAAAAGCGGTGACGACCCCCCCGCAGGTGATAAAGTCTTCATCAAAGACGACACGTTCACGAACCGCGCGCACCTCTGGAAAGGTCTCGGCAAAGCTGTCGAATTCCTCGTGGTGGATCGTTGCGCGTCGCCCCATCAGGACCCGCGAATAGGCCAAGAGCCAGCTGCCGGTGTCGAACCCCGCCATCATCGAATAGCGCGCCCGCGCCATCCGCAACCCTCGGCCGACCTCGGGCGTGGCATAGTCGCGAAACCGGTAGCTGGGCATGACGACCAACAGGTGGCCGTCCGAACTGGCAAGCCTGCCGTGCACTTCGACCCGCAAGCCGCTGGACGACGTGACGGGCAGACCATCCATCGTCAGGAAATGCCAGTCGTACACACGCCGTCCAACAAACCCGTTCGCGGCGCGCAACGGCTCGACGGTATTTGCCAGACAATGCATCGAAAACGCATTGAACAGCAAAATCCCGATGCGCTGCGGCGCGGCGTGAGGAGTTATCCAACTTCGCATGATATCATCTAACTCTGCATGCTATTTCGACGCAATCTGTTTACTCTGGGTTAAAACAAGAGGTGCCCCATGCATTACGGACTGAGCGAAGAACATCACATGATCGCGGACACCGTCCGCAAATTCGTCGAGAACGAAATCTACCCGCACGAAGACATGGTCGAGCGCACCGGCGAGGTGCCGCATGAGCTTGCCGAGGAAATTAAGAATAAAACCAAAGAGTTGGGCTTCTACGCCTGCAATTTCCCCGAAAGCGTCGGCGGCGCTGGCCTGAACCATCTAGAGTTCGCCTTGGTCGAACGCGAACTCGGACGCGGCTCGATGGCCCTCACCCACTTCTTCGGACGCCCCCAAAACATCCTCATGGCCTGCGAAGGCGACCAGATCGAACGATACCTCCTTCCCGCCGTGCGCGGCGACCGGATGGACGCGCTCGCTATGACCGAACCCGGGGCTGGATCGGATGTGCGCGGGATGAAATGCACCGCCCGGCGCGATGGCGGTGACTGGGTGGTGAACGGAACCAAGCATTTCATCTCTGGCGCCGAACACGCTGATTTCATTATCGTTTGCATCGCAACCGGAGAGGACCAGACACCCAAGGGCCCGAAAAAGCGGATCACCGCGTTCCTGGTAGATCGCGGCACTCCGGGTTTCACTATCCGCGACGGCTACAAATCGGTCAGCCACCGTGGCTACAAAAACATGATTCTGGAATTCGACGACTGTCGCCTGCCCGACGCGCAAGTCTTGGGCGAGGTCGATGGCGGATTCGAGGTGATGAACACTTGGCTCTACGCCACCCGCATCACGGTCGCCGCCTTTTGCGTGGGCCGCGCCCGCCGCGTGTTTGATCACGCACTGACCTACTCTGCCGAGCGCGAACAGTTCGGACAGCCCATCGGCAAATTCCAAGGTGTCGGCTTTCAGATCGCGGACATGATCACCGAAATCGACGCCGCCGACCTGCTGACGCTTGCTGCAGCCGACCGCTTGGATCGCGGCCTGCCGGCCAATCGCGAAATCGCCAGTGCAAAGCTCTATGCCTCGGAAATGCTGGCGCGTGTCACTGACGCCGCGCTGCAAATCCACGGCGGCATGGGCCTGATGGACGACTACCCGATCGAGAGGTTCTGGCGCGACGCACGTGTCGAGCGCATCTGGGACGGGACCAGCGAAATCCAGCGGCACATCATCAGCCGCGACCTTCTGCGACCACTGGGAGCCTAAACGATGACCCGCGAGCTGGGGCGGCTTCTGCGCCCGCAATCTATCGCCGTCATCGGGGGCGGTGCTTGGTGCCGATCGGTGATCCAGCAGCTTCGGAAAGCCGGATTCGCCGGCGCGGTCTGGCCGGTCCATCCAAAAGGCGGAGAGATCGAAGGATTCAGTGTCTACAAAGGCCTAAATGACCTTCCGTCGCCTCCGGATGCGAGCTTTGTGGGGATCAACCGCGAAGCAACGATAGACACTATTGCAGCGCTTTCGGCGCTTGGCGCAGGCGGAGCGGTCTGCTTTGCCTCGGGCTTTGCCGAAGTTGACGACGGGCACGAACTGAACGCCCGACTGTTGGACGCTGCCGGTGATATGCCCATCCTTGGGCCCAACTGCTACGGGATGATCAACGCGGTCGACGGCGCCCTATTGTGGCCGGACCAGCATGGCTGTGTGCGGGTCGACCGTGGCGTCGCGATCCTGACCCAATCGTCGAACATCGCAATCAACCTGACGATGCAGGCGCGATCGCTGCCGATCGCCTATGTCATCACCTGCGGCAACCAAGCCCAGACGACACAGGCAGAAATCGCCGCTGGCCTGCTGGACGACCCTCGGGTCACTGCAATCGGTCTGCATATCGAAGGCTTCGGCAACCCCGAGGCTTGGCAGAGCTTTGCCCGTAAGGCCCGCGCCAAAGGGGTGCCCATCGTTGCGCTGAAGGTAGGCAAATCCGACCAGTCCCGTGCCGCGACCGTGTCGCACACGGCCTCGCTTGCCGGCAGCGACGCCGGAGCCGACGCCTTGATGCGTCGTCTTGGTCTGTCCCGCGTCAACGACCTGCCCACGTTGCTTGAGACGTTGAAACTGTTGCATGTCGCCGGACCGTTACAATCGAACCGGCTTGCATCGATCTCTTGTTCCGGTGGCGAGGCCTCACTTGCGGCGGACACGGCGGTCGGTCGCGATGTTGACTTCCCCCCACTCAACGACCGCCAGAAATCCGACCTGTTCGATGCGCTTGGCCCGAAGGTGACATTGGCTAACCCATTGGATTATCACACGTATATATGGCGCGACACCGACGCGATGACAAAGGCGTTCTCGGCCATGATGGATCCGTCCTTGGCCCTGACCATGTTGATTGTCGATTTTCCACGCCCTGACCGCTGCGACCCCGCGGACTGGGAATGCGTCATCGGCGCAGCGCTTGGCACAAAGACCGCGACCGGCGGAACCGTCGCCATGGTGGCCACCCTGCCAGAACTTTTGCCCGAAAGCGTCGCAGACCGTTTGATCGCCGGAGGCGTCGTACCGCTGAACGGCCTGACAGAGGCGATTTGCGCCGCCGAGGCAGCGGTGGCACGCGATCTGCCGGATCTGGACACCGACCTGCCCGCCCTTGCTGTCAGCGAGCAGGCCCAGACCTTGAGCGAAGCCGAGGCAAAGGCAGAACTCTCTGGATACGGGTTGAACATCTCGTCCGGACGCCGCGTTGCTACACCCTCCGAAGCCAGTCGTGCCGCGACCCAGATCGGCTTTCCCGTCGTTCTGAAGGGCGAAGGCTTTGCCCATAAATCCGAAATGGGGGCCGTGGTCTTGGGTCTGAAATCGGCCGCCGAGGTCGAAACCGCGGCGACCAAGATGGCCGCTCAGGGCTATCTGGTCGAACAGCAGATCACCGACGGCGTGACCGAGGTGCTGGTTGGTGTGATCAAGGATCCAGCCCATGGTTTTGTGCTGACTGTTGGCGCTGGTGGCGTCATGACCGAAGTTTGGAAAGACACGGCCAGTTGCCTGATCCCTGCCTCGGACGAGACACTGAATCAGTGTCTAAATAAGCTGAAAGTATCCAAAATCCTGTCCGGTTTCCGCGGTAAACCCGCCGTGGACCGCGACGCTTTGCTGACGGCGATCCGCTGCGTGCAGGACTACGTGCTTGCCAATGCGGGCATTGTCGAAGAGGTTGAACTCAACCCCGTCATTTGCACACCAACGGCCGCGATCGCCGTTGATGCCCTGATCCGGAGGACCCGATGACCGACCCCCTGAAACTCCGCCGCGAGGGCGCGATTCTAGAAGTGACGCTGGACCGGCTAAAGGCCAACGCAATCGACCTGCAAACCAGCCGACGTATGGGCGAGGTGTTCCAATCCTTTCGTGACGATCCCGAATTGCGGGTGGCGATCATTACCGGCGGCGGGGCAAAGTTTTTCTGCCCCGGTTGGGATTTGAAAGCGGCGGCTGATGGCGATGCGGTTGACGGCGATTATGGGGTCGGCGGTTTTGGCGGCCTTCAGGAACTGCGCGATCAGAACAAGCCGGTCATCGCAGCGGTGAACGGCATCTGCTGCGGCGGCGGGCTTGAGCTTGCGCTGTCGGCGGACATCATCCTTGCCGCTGATCACGCGACGTTTGCATTGCCCGAGATCCGGTCAGGCACAGTTGCCGACGCGGCCAGCGTCAAGCTTCCAAAGCGGATTCCCTATCACATCGCGATGGAGCTATTGCTGACCGGACGTTGGTTCGACGCCGAAGAAGCCCATCGCTGGGGCATTGTGAATCATGTCTACCCGGGCGAATCGCTGTTGTCCGAGGCTTGGGATCTGGCGCGGTTGTTGGCCAGCGGACCGCCTCTGGTCTACGCCGCGATAAAAGAGGTCGTGCGGGATGCCGAGGACTCCAAGTTTCAGGACGCGATGAACCGCATCACAAAGCGAAAGCTGCGAACTGTGGACGAACTCTATGCCTCAGAGGATCAGCTGGAAGGCGCACGCGCCTTTGCCGAAAAGCGTGATCCGGTCTGGAAGGGCCGCTAGCGCTTGCGGAAAGTCGCGACAAAAGCGGTGTCTGTTGCGTGCTCTCCGGTCGATTTCGCGCCGTAGATCGGGACTTTGGGCAGCGACAAATCGCGGATTTGGCCTGACATAGACTCTAGTTTCGCGGCGAATCCGGCCTCGTCATAATGTCGCGCGTTGATCGACAGCACGATCAGACCGTCAGGGGCGACGACACGCAGGACTTCGTCCAGTGTTTCGGGACCAAGGTGCCCGAGCGTGTAGGTGCCAGAGCTGACCGCACCCAGATAGTGGCCGTCCGGCACAGGAAGTCGGTCGGTCAGATCACCGCTGAAAAGCCGTCGATAGACGGATTTCTTTGCGGCGGCCTCTAACATACCGACCGATATATCGGTCCCGTCGATCGGGCCCACGCCCAGCGCGTGCAGCGCCACGCCCAAAAGTCCGGTCCCTGCTCCGATGTCCAGAACGGGCCCCTGTCCTTTGGCGGCGGCGAACTGCTCTGCCACCCGCAGGTGGATCACATAGTCCATCGCTGTGGCAAAGTCGGTGTCATAGGTCGCGGCCCAGTCGTCATAAAGCGCACGGTTCGCGTCGGGACCTTGCAGCGCATAGGCGGCATGAAGTTTCGTGTCTTTTTCGGTCATGGTCTGAGCCTCGCACAGGTGGGCGGGTGCTGCATAGAGACTTGCATCCCTGACAAAGACCCTACATCCAATCGGTATGGAAAAGACGCTACTTTCATTTGGTCACGGGTTTTCGGCGCAGGCGGTTGCCGCCATGCTGCTGCCAAAGGGTTGGCGGATCATTGGCACCACGCGGTCCGAGGATAAGCTGGGCGCAATGATGGCCGCCGGTGTCGAGCCTCGGATCTGGCCGGGGGCCGCGATGGGTCCGGCTTTGGACGCTGCGACGCATGTTCTGATCTCGGCCGCGCCGACGCAAGATGGCGACCCTGTTCTGGCCGAGCTGCGCGACCAGATCGCCGCACGTGCCGGTCAGTTCGAGTGGGTGGGTTACCTGTCCACTACCGGCGTCTACGGCGATCACGACGGGGATTGGGTAGACGAAGACAGCCCCCTGACCCCCGCCACCGCCCGCGGTATCGCCCGCGTCAAGGCAGAGGCCGAATGGCGCGCGATCGACGGGTTGCCGCTGCATATTTTCCGGCTTGCGGGGATTTACGGCCCTGGCCGCGGCCCTTTTGAAAAGGTGCGCCAAGGCACCGCGCGA
>JALQXR010000190.1 GCA_023263105.1 Marivivens sp.
CGCTGTCGAGTGCGGCGGCATAGACAAAGGGTTTGAACGCCGAGCCGGGCTGGCGCATCGCTTGGGTGGCGCGGTTAAAGACGGACTCTTGGTAGCTGAACCCGCCCTGCATCGCCAAGACGCGGCCCGTGTTGACGTCCATCGCCATGAACGCGCCCTGCACTTCGGGCACCTGCCGCAGCGACCAGTTGGCAAAGCTGCCGTCGCTGTTCGTTTCGCGCCGCACATGGACCACGTCGCCGCGTTCGAAATTGTCAAAGAAGTTGCCCGCCATCCAGCGGATGTCGGCGCGGGGCACCTCGGACGGTTCGGCGTCGGTGGGTGTCACGCCTTCGATGCCCATGATCAGGCGCTGGTCTTCGACATCCAGAACGACCGCCGCAAGCCACGGCCCGCCAAGGGTCACGTCGCGCGGAATCTCGGTCGCGGCCAGAGCGGCGCGCCACTGGTCTTCGGTGGCGAGTTCGGCCGCAGAGATCGTCTTGCCCGTGCCGCGCCATTCGCCAAGGTTTCGGTCGTAGCCTTCCAGAGCCTCTTGCAACGAATGGGCGGCGGTGACCTGAAGGTCGGGGTCGATGGTCGCGCGGATCGACAGGCCGCCAGAAAAGAACTCTTCTTCGCCAAAGTTGCGGCTGAGCTGGCGGCGGATTTCATCGGTGAAATAGTCGCGCGGCGGCAGGGCCGACCGGAAACTGTCATAATCGCCGGACTGGACGGTGCGCAGCGGCTCGGCCTTGCCTGCGGCGGCCTCTTCTTCGGTGATGTAGCCATCTTCGGCCATGCGGCCCAGAACATAGTTCCGGCGGGCAATCGCGTCGCCGTACTGGCGGACCGGATGCAGGTTGCCGGGACGCTGGGCCAGCGCGGCAAGATAGGCGGCTTCGGCAGGGCTCAGGTCGCTGAGCGGTTTGTTGTAATAGGTCTGGGCCGCAGCCGCGACGCCATAGCTGTTCTGTCCCAGAAAGATCTCGTTCAGATAGAGTTCAAGGATCTGGTCCTTTTCCATCGCCTTTTCGATCCGCACGGCAAGGATCAGTTCCTTGATCTTGCGTTCGGCGGTCCGAGAGCCGTCTAGAAGAAAGTTCTTCATCACCTGCTGGGTGATCGTAGAGGCCCCGCGCAGGTCCTGACCGCGGCTGCGGACGGCCTCGACAAAGGCGGCGGCGATGCCGCGGATATCATAGCCCGGGTGGCTGTAGAAATTCTGGTCCTCTGCCGAAACAAAGGCGTATTTGACCAGATCTGGGATCTCTTCGGCGGGGGTGAACAGGCGGCGCTCGACCGCGAATTCGTCGATGATCTGGCCTTCGCCGGAATAGATGCGGCTGATCGTCTTCGGAGTGTATTGCGCCAGCACTTCGTAGCTGGGCAAGTCGCGGCCATACATGTGCAGAACGGCCCCGAACGACAATGCGCCCATGCCCACACCAAGGGTCAGCATCGAAAAGATACCGCCGAAGAAAATCATGATGTGACGTAGCAAGTACCGAGGCCTTCTGTTTGGTTGATCGCTTATAGGTCGCGTCCCGTCCAACGTCAAAAGGACAAGACGCCGATCGGCACGGGTTCGCCGGATTGTGACCGCTCTAGTCCGCGCGGACCTAGCGGCGCAAGAGCGGACGCAGCGACGCTTCGCCTTCGGCCCATGCCACGATGCCGTCCAGAATGCCCTGAACGATGCGGGCGCGGCCTTCGGCGCTTTCGAAATCGGTGCGGTCGCGGGTGCTGGAAAGAAAGCCCACCTCGATCAGGACCGACGGCATGTCGGCAGCGTTCAACACCGCCAGACTTGCCTCTCGTCGTGATCGGGTGTTCAGCCGCGCACCGCTGCCGCGCAGCCCCGTCACCAAAGCTTCGGCAAGCCGGTCGCTGGCCGGAGCCGTTTCCAGTCGGGCAAGGTCCATAAGAACCGTCGCCACCGTGTCGTCCTGACCGGTCAGGTCGAGCCCCGCAAGCAGATCCCCCCTGTCGTGGCGCTCGGCCATGCGCTCCGAGGCGGCCTCGAGCCCTTCTTCGGACAGGGTATAGACCGAACCGCCATGCGCGCCGCCGTCCTCCAGAGCGTCGGCATGGAGCGACAGGAACAGATGCGCGCCCGCCGCCCGCGCGATGGTCATGCGTTCGGCCAAGGGCACAAAACTGTCGTCCCTGCGCGTCAGCACCGCCCGCATGGTTCCGGTGCGGGTGATCGCTTCGGCCAGTTCCTGCGCAAGCCGCAGCATAAGGTCTGCTTCCTTGATGCCTTCGCGCTCTGCTCCGGGGTCGATGCCGCCATGACCGGGGTCGATGGCGACCGTCAGGGGACGCGCCGGATCGGGCAGCAGGGCCGTGACCGTCGGCGTTGCGGGGTCGTCCTCGGCGACGTCCCAATCGACGCCGTCCGGCACACCGCTCAGGCGGGCGAATTCGTCGGCTTCAGCAAGACGCATGACGACCGACAGCCGCGCCCGCCCGCTGGACGGGTTGACCGTCAGACCGGCGCGGTCCAGCACCATCGGCACCGCCATGTCCACGACCAGCCGGGTCCAGCCAGGCCGGATCAGGCCGGTGCGCATGTCGGTTGCCCGCCCCACCCGCAAAAGCCGGTCCCGACCCGCGCCACGCCAGTCGACTTCGCGAAAGTCGATGACCAAGCGAGGCGGCTCTGACACCGTGTAGACGCGGTAGGGCACCACCTGCGACAGGTCGAGGGCGACTTCGATCCCGTCGCCCGCATCCCCGATCCGGCTGTTGTCCGCATCCACCGTGGCGATGGCGGACAGTTCTTGCGAATGGGCCACCACCGACCAGCCGACCAGCACCAGCGCGGCCGCGATCAGACGGATCATGGGCGACTCCTGCGGGACATGTAGTCGGTCAGCCGACGCAGCCCTTCGGCGATGTGCCGGGTGGATCCGGCATAGGAAAACCGCACCCACTTGCCGCCGCGCACCGGATCAAAGTCCAGTCCCGGCGTGACCGCCACCCCCGCGTTGTCCAGCAGCTCGGTCGAGAAGGACAGCGAATCGTCGGTCAGCTCGGACACGTCGGCATAGATATAGAAAGCGCCGTCGGGCGGGGCGAAACGGGTAAAGCCCGCCTTTGGCAGGCCCTCCAGCATAAGGCGGCGGTTTTCGTCATAGCCGCGCGCATAGTCCCGCAGGTCGTCGTCGCAGTCCATCGTGTGGAACGCCAGCCGCTGAGAGGCATTTGCCGCGCAGATGAACATGTTCTGGGCCAGCCTTTCGACCTGCCGGACCATGTCGTCGGGGACCACCATCCAGCCCACGCGCCAGCCTGTCATCGAAAAGTATTTCGAGAAGGAATTGATCACCACCACCTGATCGGTGACCTGCAGCGCCGAGGCGGGGGCATCGGTGCCGACCCCGTGGTAGATTTCGTCCGACACCAGAGCCGCGCCCGCCGCTTGGCAGGCCTCGGCCAGCGCCGCGATCTCGGATTTGGTCAGCATGGTGCCTGTCGGATTGGCGGGCGAAGCGACGATCAACCCGTCCAGCCGGTTGGCCGCAATATCGGCGGGCACGGGCTGGAACCGGTTTTCAAATTCCGCGGCGATGCCGACAGGCTGCATGCCCAGCGCCTTGAGGATCTGGCGGTAGGACGGGTAGCACGGCTCGGCCAGCCCGACCCGCGCGTCGGTGTCGAACAAGGCACTGAATGCCAATAGAAAAGCGCCCGATGCGCCAGCGGTGACCACGATCCTTTCGGGCGGGACATCGACCCCGTACCAGTCGCGATAGTGGCGCGAGATCCGTTCGCGCAGTTCGGGACGGCCCAGCGCCACGGTGTACCCCAGCGCGTCGTCTTGCATATCCTTGGCTAACCGGTCCAGCGCGGCACGCGGCGCGCCGGTGCCGGGCTGGCCGATCTCCATATGGACAATGCTCCGACCCGCGGCTTCGTGGCGGCGCGCGGCGTCCAGCACATCCATCACGATAAAGGGATCGACATCACCACGACTTGAGTTTCTCATCCGCCCGCCTCTATTCTGCACTTTGTGTTTGCCTCTTTGCCGACCGCCCCGTCAATGCCTGACGGCCCGCGGACACCGGAGCGGGGGGCGGGCCCAAGCCAGATTGGGCTGCCCGCCCGACGACCCAGATGACAAAGACCGACCAAAACAGGACATCCGATGAAACGACTTTTTGCCGCCGCAGCTTTCGCCGCCAGCCTTGGCTCGGCCGCCAATGCTTTGGACCTGACCGCAATGACCGAGGCCGAACGCGACGCCTTTCGCAACGAGGTCCGGGCCTATCTGCTGGAAAACCCCGAGGTCCTGATGGAGGCGATCGCCGTTCTGGAGCAACGGCAGGCGACGGCAGAGGCGCAGCAGGACGAAACCTTTGTCGCGGCGAACTATGACGCGCTGTTCAACGACGGCTATTCATGGGTCGGTGGCAA
>JALQXR010000191.1 GCA_023263105.1 Marivivens sp.
CTCGCGGCTTGAAAACCTCAGTTATTGACGCGCCTCGGCCTTGCAGAGCGGACCTTCGCCGCCTATTCAGTTGCGACCGTCCGCACCACGCGTGCGGACCGACCAGAGTGACACGGAGCGACGGGGCAGGTTATGGCGAAAAAGAGCGCGGGCAAGGCATTCGTCTGGGTGATCCTCGGACTCGTGATGTTCGGGATGGTCGGAGTTGGCGCGACCGGCCTGACAGGAACCGTCCGCACCTTGGGCAAGGTCGGAGAGCAGGAAATAGCGAAACCGCCCGTCTGGGGATTTCTGTCGGTGACGAACGGGTCGGCGAACAGGTCGTCAGCCTGCCGTCGTTCCAAGGGTTCGACGGCAAGTTCAGCCGCGACATCTACCGTGACACGCTGGAACGTCAGGGCCTGTCCGAATCCGACTTCGAAGCCACCATCCGCCGCGAAATGGCCCGCACCATCCTGCAGGCCGCCGTCGTGGGGGGCGTGCCGCAGCCGACGATCTATCCGCAGGCCATGGTCGCTTTTATCGGCGAACGCCGGTCGATCACTTGGTCCAGCCTTGGCGTCGACAGCCTGACCGAATCGCTGGCCGAGCCGACGGACGCCGACCTGCGCGCCTATTACGACGCCAACCCCGATGAATTCACCCTGCCCGAAACCCGAGAGATCACCTATGTCTGGCTGACACCGGAAATGATTCAGGACACGGTCGAAGTCGACGAACAGGCGCTGAGGGAACTCTATCAGGAACGCCTGTCGGACTTTGTCCGCCCCGAACGCCGTCTGGTCGAACGTCTGGTCTTTGCCGACGATGCCAAGGCCGCCGAGGCATTCGCCAGCCTGACGGCAGGCACCGCCACCTTCGAGGATCTGGTCGAGGCCCGCGGTCTTGATCTGTCGGATATCGATCTGGGTGACGTCGCCCAAGACGATCTGGGCGACGCCGGCGACGCGGTCTTTGCGGCGCAGGTCGACGCTGTGGTTGGCCCGCTTCCGTCTAGCCTTGGGCCGGCTCTGTTCCGCGTCAACGCGGTGTTGGAGGCCGAAGAGACCAGCTTTGAAGACGCCCGCGCCGATCTGCGGGACGAACTGGCCGCCGCCCGTGCGCGGCGCGTGATCGACGACCTGCATGACGGGATCGTGGACCTGATGGCCGGTGGCGCCACGCTCGAGGACCTTGACGCGAACACCGATCTCCAGATCGGCAAGATCGACGTAACCCCCGACACCAGCACCGGAATTGCGGCCTATGACAGCTTCCGCGCCGCGGCGTCTTCGGTTGCGGTCGGCGACTATCCCGAACTGGGATCTCTCGAGGATGGCGGCATCTTTGCGGTCCGGCTGGACGCGATCCGCGAACCCGCGCTGCAGGAATTCGACGACGTTCGGGACGAGGTCGCGGTTCGCTGGCGCGCTGCCGCCGAGTTGGAGGCAGTCTTTGCGCTGGCCACGTCGCTAAAGCCGCAGATCCTTCCCATGACTGGCTTTGACACGCTGGGTCTGACCGCCAACACGGAATCCGACCTGACCCGCCGCAGCTTTGTCGACCGCACGCCTGCCGGTTTCCTTGCCGAAGTGTTCGAGATGCAAGCCGGCGAAGTCCGCGTGCTGCCCTCGGACGGCGGTGCGATTGTTGTGCGGCTTGACAGCATCGCGCCGGTGCTGGCCGACGATCCCACCATGCTGGCCGAAAGCGCGGCGATCGCGGACCGGATTTCCCAAGGTATCGCTCAGGATCTGTTCGACGTCTTCTCTGGCCAGATCCAGTCCAGCGTCGACGTCAGCATCGACCAGAACGCTGTCGGCGCGGTCAACGCGCAGTTCCAGTAAAGGTTTCGGACGGTTCACATGCCACTTCTTCCCGATTTCGATAGCTTCAAGGCCGGTTACGAAGCGGGCAAGAACCAGATCGTCTATACGCGGCTTGCGGCGGACCTTGATACGCCGGTGTCGCTGATGCTGAAGCTGTCCGGCGCGGGCAAGCACGCCTTTGTGCTGGAAAGCGTGACCGGAGGCGAGGTCCGTGGCCGGTATTCGATCATCGGCATGAACCCCGATCTGATCTGGGAATGTCACGGCACCACCGCCCGACTGAACCGCTCGGCCCGTTTTGACGAAGACGCCTTTGTCGACCTTGAACAGGATCCGCTCGCGTCACTGCGTGCCTTGCTGGACGAAAGCCGGATCGACCTGCCTGACGGCCTGCCAGGCGCGTCGGCGGGGCTGTTTGGGTATCTGGGCTACGACATGATCCGTCTGGTCGAGGATCTGCCCAACGTGAACCCCGACCCCATCGGCCTGCCCGACGCGGTGTTTTTGCGGCCCTCGGTCGTGGCGGTTCTGGACGGCGTCAAAGGGGACGTGATCCTTGTCGCGCCTGCTTGGGTTTCGACGGGGCTTAGCGCCAAGGCGGCCTATGCTCAGGCGGCCGAACGGGTGATGGATGCGCAGCGGGCGCTGGACCGGTCGGTTCCGACCAACAGCCGCGCCCTGTCGGATCCCCGCCCCCCCGCGCCGCCGGTGTCGAATTTCACCCACGACGGCTACAAAGCCGCAGTCGAAAAGGCCAAGGACTATATCCGCGCGGGCGACATCTTTCAGGTGGTTCCGGCCCAGCGGTGGACCCAGGACTTCCGCGAGCCGCCGTTTGCCCTGTATCGCTCATTGCGGCGCACGAACCCGTCGCCGTTCATGTTCTTCTTTAACTTCGGCAGTTTTCAGGTGATCGGGGCCAGCCCCGAGATCCTTGTTCGTGTGTTCGGCCAAGAGGTCACCATCCGCCCGATCGCAGGCACCCGCCCGCGCGGCGCAACCCCTGAACAGGACAAGGCGAACGAACTGGACCTGATGGCCGACAAAAAGGAACTGGCAGAGCATCTTATGCTGCTGGACCTTGGCCGGAACGACGTGGGCCGCGTCGCAAAAATCGGCTCGGTCCGCCCGACCGAAAAATTCATCGTCGAGCGCTACAGCCACGTCATGCACATCGTGTCGAACGTGGTCGGTGAACTGGCCGAGGATCAGGACGCCCTGTCCGCCTTTTTTGCCGGTATGCCGGCGGGAACGGTGTCGGGCGCGCCCAAGGTCCGCGCGATGGAAATCATCGACGAACTGGAACCCGAAAAGCGCGGCGTTTATGGCGGCGGCGTGGGATATTTCAGCTCTGGCGGCGACATGGACATGTGCATTGCCCTGCGGACGGCGGTGCTGAAGGACCAAAAGCTGTATATTCAGGCTGGCGGAGGCGTGGTCTATGACAGCGACGCCGAGGCCGAGTATCAGGAAACCGTCCACAAATCGAACGCGATCCGAAAGGCCGCCGAAGACGCGACCATGTTCCGCGACGGCAACGGCTGACATCCGCTCAAAGCGCGACCGATCCAGTCAAAGGCGGCCACGATGGGCCGCCTTTTTCAGTGCTGCGGATCAGTTGGACAGCAGGATCGCCGAGACCGGCGCCTGCGCGGTGTCGGACGACCGGTTCGCGGTGGACCACAGGATCAGGGCGGAAATCGTCTCGGGGCGGACGCGTCCCAACAGGACGATGCCGCTTTCCTGCCGCGCCCTGAACGCCGCCTGATCCAGGAACCGGCGGATCACGCGGGCGTCCTGTCCCTGCCCGTCCAGATCCCGATACAGCACCGCGTTCGGGACCCCCGCGCTGTCTGCCGCGCGGATCGATGAATTCAGCCCCCGCGACAGGGTCACGAACCCGCGGCCATCGGTTTTCAGATGGCCCATCAACTGGGACTGAACGGCTGTCGTTTCGGGCACGCCCGCGCCGGTGACATCCAGCACTCCGATGGTTTCCGGCAGGGCAAGGAACACGGCCTGCAAGGCGACTTCGACATCGCTGGGCTGGGCCCCAAAGGGCAGATCGACCACGGCCAGAACCTCGATCCCGCGGTCGCGGTAGGCGGTCATCAGGCCGGTCGCACCCGACAGCGTCGGGTCGATCGCGATTGTCACCGGAACCCCTGCGGCGGCCAAAGCATCCGGCCCGCCGGCCATGGTTCCCTGATCCAAGAGGACGATGCTCATCAGCGGGCGCGCGGTCGGCGCAAAGTCAGAGGCATAGCGTTCCAGCGCCAGAGACGCGGGTTCTTCGATCACAGGCGGGGCGTCGGTGTCGCTGGCGTTCTGCCCGTCGGCGCGGCGGATCGTGATGTTCGGATCGCTTGCGGGCATCGACGTGGCGGGGGTGCCGCTGAGCCCGACAGAGGGTCTTTCCGGTGCGATAACAACGGCTTCTGGGGTTGCGGGCTGCGGGGCCGCTTCGGGCGCGACGGCCACCGAATCCTGTACGGCAGGCGGCGCGATGGCCCCCGCATCGGCAGTCGGAGCGGCATCCGGAGCCGCGCTCTGGACCCCCATCGGGGTCGGCGCGGGCAGCGGCG
>JALQXR010000192.1 GCA_023263105.1 Marivivens sp.
AGCCGCTCCTCGCGGGTGAGCCGCGGGTCGAAGCCCTCGGCATAGAGGTCGCAGTCGTCGATCTCGTAGCCGCGCGCGGAGAGGCGCTCGACGATCAGCCGATGGAGGGCGGCATTGTAGCTCGTCTCGACAGGATGGGCGTGGAGGACGAGGGCTCTCATGTTCCGATTCAACCTGCCTGCTGCAAGCCCTTGAAGAGAAACAGCTTGCCCGACTTGTAGTCGACATAGTGATGCCCCTGCGCCGGGGCCGTCGATGCCATAGGCCCAGAGCAGGCCGGTGTTGAACCATTGCGGCGAGTTCGGCGCCACGCGCTGCGTCGCCAGCATGAAGGCCAGCTCGTCACGGAAGGCGAGGGCGTCTTCTTCGGAATCGAAATAGCCGCCCTTCCAGCCCCAATAGGTCCAGGTGCCAGCAAGGCGATCAAACACCTGCCGGGAGTCCATCTCCGAACCATAGCGCTCGCCCTCAGGCAGCTTGCTCAGCGCCTCTTCATCGGGCACGGAGCGCCACAGCCAGGAAGGAACCGAATTCTCTTCCACCTTTTTGAGTGCCTTGGCGACACCCGCCTTGCGGAAATATTTCTGCGCGATGACGTCGCTCGCGACCTGGCTCCACTTTGTGGGAATCTCGCATTCGTCTAGTTTGAAGACGACGGTTCCATCCGGATTACGGATTTCCGACGACGTGACTCGGAAATCGACGGATGCATAGGCATCCTTTCCGGCTTTGGTAAAATTACGTTCAATCTTCATTTCAACCTACCTCTTAACGAGCCAACGTTGTGGCTCTCCCCTTCACTTCCGGGCGCTTGGCCCACCCAACATGCTTGACGGACAACAAACGCAGGCACGACGCTCCAATTTCCATCATCCCGTTTCGGGGATCGGATCTGACCTCTTGGGGCCATTTTCATTGGTATGTCGATCCGGCCTGCCACTATATGTTGTTACCGTCGAGCCGGTCAGCACAACGTGGACCATCTACCTATAGGGGGTCAACGCCAATATTTACCAAAATGTAGCAAATTTCGTTTGACCTTCCGGCTTGGACGCCTGCCCGCCCTGTCGCGACGATTCATGCTCAGACTTATCCACACAGTTGTTCACCGCATGGGGCCGACCCGATTTTCCTGTGATGATTGGCAGGCTTACAGATCACAACCCAAGCGCTAGCTGAACTTTGGGCCTGCCGACTCAAAGCGCTATCGAATCGCAAATGTAATTGTGACCTAAGGGAAAGTGGTCGGGGCGATAGGATTCGAACCTACGACCTACGGTTCCCAAAACCGCCGCGCTACCAGGCTGCGCTACGCCCCGATCCGTGGTCCTGTTAGCCTTTGGCGTCGCAGAAGGAAAGGTCTAACTGTCGCAAGGACTGGCGGCTTGGGCACCGAAACTGGGATGGCGCAGGATGTCGCCTTGCTTGATGCCCAGTCGCGACGACATGCCGCCGTTGATCTCTAGCACCGCGACGATCCCTTCGCCGCCGTCGATCGTGGTGCGGTCCATCGGGATGGCGTTTTCGTGCAGCGTCAGAATCGTTCCGTCCGCGCCGGCAAACAACATATCCAGCGGGATCAGGGTGTTGTGCATCCAAAAGGTCGCGTGCTGCGGCGAGTCGTAGACAAACAGCATCCCCGCCATGGTCGGCATCTGGGTGACATTCATCAGGCCTCGGGCGCGTTCTTCGGGATCGTCGGCGATCGCGACGCGGAAATGGGCCTGACCGAATCCGCCGACCACCGTGACGCGGTCTTGCGAACAGATGCCTGCCGCGGCCGCTCCGCCCATTAGGCCAATCCCAAGGCTCAGGGCGATCAGCCGCGCGGTCCTGCCAAGTCTGTTCATATCATCGTCATCCAAGCCACAGTTCGGGACTCTTGTCGGCGCGGCGGGGCTTTGGCGTCAAGGAAAACACAAGGCCCGCGGCACACATCTTGGCGATCAGGGGGACAGACGGTCGACGGACCACGCCGCCCCTGCCCCGTCGCGGGTCCAGCGGAACCGGTCGTGCAGCCGGAAAGCGCCATCGGCCCAGAATTCGATTTCAGACGGAACGATCCGGAAGCCGCCCCAAAAGTCGGGGCGTGTCGGGGCGATCCCGTGTTTCAGCGTCTGTTTGGCGACCTCGGCCATCAGGGTTTCGCGCGAGGCAAGCGGCTGGGACTGACGCGACGACCACGCCCCCAGTCGGCTTTGCAGCGACCGCGACGAAAAATAGGCGTCCGCCATGGGCCCGTCTTCTTTGGTGACGGTGCCGCGGACGCGAATCTGACGGCGGAGCGATTTCCAGTGCATGACAAAGGCCGCCTTGCCGCTGGTCAGGATCTCTTGCCCCTTTTTGCTGTCATAGTTCGTGTAGAACACAAAGGCGGCGTCTTCGATGTCCTTCAGCAGGACCATCCGCACGTTCGGCAGCCCGTCGGCATCAACTGTGGCCAGCGCAATCGCATTGGGGTCGTTGGGTTCGGTTGACGTGGCTTCGGACAACCAAGCGCGCGCAATGGCAAAAGGGTCGTCTCCGGCAAAGAGTCCGCTGCGATCTGACATGGTCTTCCTCGACTTTCGTTGTCCGATAGCCAGATAGGCCACCGGAATGGAAAGTCACAGTCTTGATGACCAAAGGTCAATCGCCTAAACGATAATGAAAGCCGCAAATAGATCGGCCAACCATGGGAGTATGGCATGTCGTCCAATTTGATGAAGGGTAAGCGCGGACTCATTATGGGTCTGGCGAATGACAAATCCATCGCATGGGGCATCGCCAAGGCGCTGGCCGACGCGGGCGCGGAGCTTGCGTTTTCCTATCAGGGTGACGCGCTGAAAAAGCGGGTCGAGCCGCTGGCCGCCGAATTGGGGTCGAACATCGTGCTGCCCTGCGACGTGGCTGACATGGACTCGGTCGATGTGCTGTTTGCGTCGCTGAAGGACACATGGGGCAAAATGGACTTTATCGTCCATGCGATCGGCTTTTCGGACAAGAACGAACTGCGTGGCCGCTATGTCGATACCAGCCGCCAGAACTTTCTGATGTCGATGGATATTTCGGTTTATTCGTTCACCGCCGTGGTGAAGCGTGCCGCCGCGATGATGCCGGACGGCGGCGCCTGCGTGACGCTGACCTATTACGGCGCAGAGCGTGTGATGCCGCACTATAACGTCATGGGCGTGGCAAAGGCCGCGCTTGAGGCGTCGGTGCGCTACATGGCCGAGGATCTGGGCAAGGACAACATCCGCGTCAACGCGATCTCGGCCGGTCCGATCAAGACGCTTGCCGCATCGGGGATCGGCGATTTCCGCTATATCCTGAAGTGGAACGAATACAATTCGCCCCTGCGCAAAAACGTGTCGATCGACGAGGTGGGCAAGTCCGCGCTTTATCTGCTGTCGGACCTCAGCTCTGGCGTGACCGGCGAAACCCACCACGTGGACGCGGGCTACCACGTCGTCGGCATGAAGGCCGTCGATGCGCCCGACATGGTCAAAGAGTAACCGCCTGTGACCGTTGCGGCCTTTCTGTCGGTCGTTCTGATCCATCTGGCAGCCGCGATTTCGCCGGGGCCGTCGTTTGTCGTGTCGGTCCGGACCGCGGCGTCGGAAGGGTTCCGCGTCGCGGTGGCCCTGGCCTTTGGTTTTGGCATGGGGGCGCTGCTTTGGGCGGGCGGAGCGATGGCGGGTCTGGCGATCCTGTTCAAGCTGGTGCCGCCGCTGTTCACCGCCCTGAAAATCGTCGGGGCGCTGTTCCTGTTGTATATCGCGGTCCAGATGTGGCGCCACGCGCCCGAACCGCTTGCCATGGCTGCCGAAGGCACGCCGCCGCGCTCTGCCGCTTCGGCCATGTGGTTCGGTTTTGTCACCTTTGCCTCCAACCCAAAACCGGCGATTTTCTTCGGCGCGGTCTTTGTCGGCCTGGTGCCGCCGGACACGCCGTTGACGTGGCGTTTGGCCGTCCTTGCCGCGGTTTTCGTCAACGAAGTGGGCTGGTATATCCTCGTTGCGCGGGTGTTCTCTCTGCCACGCGCCCGTCATGCATATCTGCGCCTGAAAACCGGCATCGACCGCGGGTTCGGCGCGTTGATCGCGGCCTTCGGGCTTAAGATCGGACTAACCTGAAGGAGTCTCAGATGACCCGTACCAACGACCGGCTGCCCCACGAAAAAGGCTTTCATGTGAGCTGGGACCAGATCCACCGTGACAGCCGCGCTCTGGCGTGGCGGCTGGATGGCCGAGGACCCGATAACGGCGCGTGGAAGGCTGTCGTCGCGATCACCCGTGGCGGCATGGCCCCCGCGATGATCGTGGCCCGAGAGCTGGACATCCGCACGGTCGACACGATCAGCGTCAAAAGCTACGACCATCAGGACCGGTCCGAGGCAAAGGTCC
>JALQXR010000193.1 GCA_023263105.1 Marivivens sp.
CCCGACCGCGCGCGCGCCGTTTTCAAAGATCATGCCCGCGGGCGTCAGGTGATAGCCAAAGCAGTTCTGCACGATGTCGCCTTTGCCGATCCCTGCCGCGTGCAGGAACCGCCCCATCCGCCACCAGTCAGGGCTGACGCCTCCGGGTTCGTAGATCGGTCCGGGCGATTGGAAGTAATGGACGATATTGCCCACAGGCAAACCGCCAAAGGGCGGCTGGGCCTTTTGTCTGGCGGCAAGATCCGATTTGCGCAACACCGGCAATGCCGCAAGGCCAGATAGGTCGGTCAGAGGCCCCTGCCCCGTCCGCGCCAGAATCGCGTTCAGAGCCAGCAGATGTTCTGCCTCCCGCGCGTCGCGGTCCCGGGTTTCCAGAGTGTCAAAATGGCTCATCGTGTTGCTCATGCAAAAGGATCATAGCAGAAAATGCGGAAATTGGCCCTAGGCCAGCCAACGTTTGCGGCGGCGATAGGAACGGACGTCGCGGAACGACTTTCGTCCTTCTTCCGAAATGCCAAGATAGAATTCCTTTACGTCGGGGTTTTCGCGCAGTTCGGCGGCGGGGCCCTCCATCACGACGCGCCCGCTTTCCAGAATGTAGCCGTGATGCGCGAAACGCAAAGCGACGTTGGTGTTCTGTTCGGCCAGAAGGAAGCTAACCCCTTCTTTTTCATTAAGGTTTTTCACGATGGTGAAGATTTCCTCGACCAGCTGCGGGGCCAGTCCCATGGATGGCTCGTCCAGCAGGATCGTCTCGGGGCGGCTCATCAGCGCGCGGCCGATGGCGCACATCTGCTGCTCTCCGCCCGAGGTGTATCCGGCCTGACTGCGGCGGCGCTCTTTCAGGCGGGGAAAATAGGTATAGACCATGTCCAGATCGGCAGCCACGGCGCCGGATCCGTCGCGCCGCGTGTAGGCGCCGGTCAGCAGGTTTTCCTCGATCGTGAGGTGTTCGAAGCAGTGGCGGCCCTCCATCACCTGGATGACGCCCTTTTTGACCAGCGCTTCGGGGCTGAGCGACTGCACACGCTCGCCGCGGTAGTGGATCGAGCCTTTGGTCACCTCGCCCCGCTCGGAATGAAGCAGGTTCGAGATCGCCTTCAGCGTCGTCGTCTTGCCCGCACCGTTGCCGCCCAGCAGCGCGGTGATGCCGCCCTTTGGGACTGACAGGCTCACGCCCTTCAGAACCAGAATGACCCGGTTGTAGATCACTTCGATGTTGTTGACCTCTAGCAGGGTCTCGGAACTGGCAGCGTCAGCCATAGTGGCGCTCCTTGAAGCAGGTGGCGGGCGATTGTCGGATGGGTCGGGGGCCAGCACAGGGCCGGCCCCCGGGGAGGGTTTAGTTGCAGGACGGCGTCACGCCGGCTTCTGCCGCGTAGGCGGCTGCATCTTCGACGACCAGCGGGTCGATGACCGAACGATCCGACGAAATCAGACCGGTGATCACGTTCCACGTCTGGGCGGTGGCATCCCACTGCTGGACATAGGCCTGTCCAACGCCGCCGTGGTTTTCGCACGACACCGAGAACTCGGGGCCGATGTTCGGCATGCCCAGTTCTTCCATACGGGCGGCGGTCATGTTCAGAGCCTCCATCCCGTCGCGCATCATCGCAGGGGTCAGCGCGGCAGTGCCGTGAATGCCCTGCGCGGTGGCAGCGGCTTCGGCGGCAAGCATGGCGGCATACATGCCACGGCTGTACAGAACCGATCCGATCTGGTCGCCCGCACCGGCGGCAAGGCCACGGTCGACGACATAGGTCTGGATGTCTCCGTACACGGGGAAGTCGGCCACGGCGTTCAGGTTCAGCGCCTTATAGCCGTCAGCACCCATGCCGGCGGGGATCACGTCGTTTTCCGAACCCGACCACCAAACACCGATGAAGTGATCCATCGGGAAGTTGATGTTGGCGGCTTCCTGAATGGCGACCTGGTTCATGACGCCCCAGCCCCACATCAGGACATAGTCCGGACGTTCGCGGCGGATCTGCAGCCACTGGGATTTCTGTTCCTGACCGGGATGGTCGACGGGGATCAGGGTCAGTTCGAACCCGTGCTTTGCGGCCAGCTCTTCCAGCGTGCGGATCGGTTCCTTGCCATAGGCAGAGTTGTGGAACACCAGCGCGATTTTCTTGCCTTCGAGGCTGCCTGCCTCTTGGTCGAGTATGTGGTTGATCGCGATCGAAGCGCCGTCCCAGTAGTTTGCGGGATAGTTGAACACCCACGGGAACGTCGCGCCGTCCTGAGCCGAGGTCCGGCCATAGCCCATCGTGTGCAGCGGGATGTTGTCCTGCGTCACGCGGGGGATCAGCTGATAGGTGATGCCGGTCGACAGGGGCTGATACACAAGGCTGCCTTCGCCCTTTGTGGCTTCGTAGCATTCGACACCTTTTTCGGTGTTGTAGCCGGTTTCACATTCGACCACGCGGATCGGCTCTCCGCCGATGCCGCCGTCACGCTCGTTCAGCAGCGTGAAGTAGTCCTGATAGCCATCCGCAAAGGGGATGCCGTTTGCCGCATAGGGCCCCGTGCGGTAGCTGAGGCTGGGGAACACGAGTTCCGCAAGCGCAGGGGTCGAGGCGAGCATGGTGCCGAGTGTGAGCACGGCCAGCTTCTTCAGTTTCATCGGTTATTCCTCCCTTGGTGTTTCCGATGTGCCAGAGCGTCGCCCCGGCGTTTGCTCGGGCGGGTCACCTGGGACCCGCCAGATTTCGTCAATACGGGAACGGCCAGAGCCGCAGTTTTTCCTTTGCCAGACGCCAAAGCTGCGCCAGCCCGTGAGGTTCGAGGATCAGGAAAGCGATGATCATGCCCCCCACGATCACCAACTGGACATGCGCCACGATGTCGGTGGGCCAGCCCAGAATGTCGACGCCCAGCACCTTTAGTCCGACCGGCAGCAGGACCAGGAACGCAGCCCCCGCGAAGGCTCCGAAAACCGAACCCAGACCGCCGATGATGATCATGAACAGGACAAGGAACGATTTGTTGATCCCAAAGGCTTCGCCCACTTCGACCGCGCCCAGATAGACAGAGAAGAACAGCGCGCCGGACACCCCGATAAAGAACGACGACACCGCAAAGGCCGTCAGCTTGGCCCGCATCGGGTTCACGCCGATGATCTCGGCCGCGATGTCCATGTCGCGGATCGCCATCCATTTCCGGCCCTGAGCACCGCGTGTCAGGTTGCGCGCGATGATGGCCAGCACTGTCACAAAGACAAGGCAGATCATATACTTGGCCCATGCCTCGGTGGCGGGGCCGGTGACGATGACGCCCAATACGGTCCGCTCGGGCGCGTTGATCTGGCCCGAGGCCGAATAGTTGTAGAACCACGGCACCTTGTTAAACAGCCAGACAAGGAAGAACTGGGCGGCAAGCGTCGCCACCGCCAGATAAAAGCCCTTGATCCGCAGCGACGGCAGCCCGAACAGCACCCCGACCACGGCTGTGACACCTCCGGCCAGCAGGACATGGACGACGATGCTGACCTCGGGGAAGGCGGTCATCAGCTTGTAGACCGCATAGGCCCCCACGGCCATGAACCCGCCGGTCCCAAGGCTCACCTGCCCGCAATAGCCGGTCAGGATGTTCAACCCCAACGCCGCGATCGCATAGATCAGGAAGGGCACGAAAATCGCATTGGCCCAGTAGTCGGTGATGATGAAGGGCACGACCAGAAAGGCGAAAGCCAGCACCACGTAATACCGCCAGCGGTCGAATTTGATCGGAAAGGTCTGGTTGTCCTCGGCGTAGCTTGTCTTAAAGTCGCCGGCCTCGCGGTACAGCATCAGAGGCACTCCTGTCTTTTCGCGGTTTCGCGGATGGTAAAGATCGTGTCGGTCCAGAGCGGGGTCATGCGTCGTCCCCCAGCCCCAAAGGCGCGCGGTTCGCGGGGCGCGCATAGCCTGTCGCCTCGCTGTGGCGGACCAGCCAGAACCACGCGTAGCCACCCACCGCCGCGCCGCCCGCGGCCAAAAGCGCCGCAATCACCATGCGGCCCTCGTCCATCGGATCCGACGAAAAGGCGATGTAGCCAAAGGCCCAGAAACCCGACCATGCGACCACGTTGAGAATGGCGATCAGCTTTGCCATAGTCAGACCCTCTCGATGATCCGCTCGCCGAACAGGCCCTGCGGCCGGAACAGCAGGAAGCCCAGCGCGATGAAATAGGCCAGCCAGCTCTCGATGCCGCCACCGATCAGCGGGCCCCAGTAGAACTCGCCGAGCTTCTCGCCGATGCCGATGATCAGCCCGCCGATGATCGCGCCGGGG
>JALQXR010000194.1 GCA_023263105.1 Marivivens sp.
CGCGGATATCACTGTGAACGGTCACCCCGAGACAGCAGGGCGGCCAAAGCCCGCCGCCGACCTGCGCCCTGCCCGCCCGCCGGTCAAACCGACGACCGAGGCTCCGTTCGGCACCCGCACCCTGCTGGACCAGAAGGGCCCCGCAGGCGTCGTCGACTGGATCCGGTCGCAGCCACAGCTTTTGATGACCGACACCACCATGCGCGACGGGCACCAGTCACTGCTGGCCACGCGGATGCGGTCGATCGACATGATCGGCGCGGCTCCGGCCTATGCGCAGACGATGTCCGGACTTTTCTCGGTCGAATGTTGGGGCGGAGCAACCTTTGACGTGGCCTACCGGTTCCTGCAGGAATGTCCGTGGCAACGCCTGCGCGACATCCGCGCGGCGATGCCGAATATCCTGACCCAGATGCTGCTGCGGGCCTCGAACGGCGTGGGCTACACCAACTATCCCGACAATGTGGTGCAGGCCTTTGTCAAACAGGCCGCCAATAGCGGCGTCGACGTGTTCCGCGTGTTCGACAGCCTCAACTGGGTTGAAAACATGCGCGTCGCGATGGACGCCGTGGTCGACGCGGGCAAGATCTGCGAAGGCACGATCTGTTACACCGGCGACATGCTGGACCCCGCGCGGTCCAAGTATGACCTGAAATACTACGTCGGCATGGCCAAGGAACTGGAAGCCGCGGGGGCCCATATCCTTGGGCTCAAGGACATGGCGGGCCTGCTGAAACCCGCAGCCGCCACCCAGCTTGTCTCGGCCCTGAAGCAAGAGGTCGGGCTGCCGGTCCATTTCCACACCCACGACACCTCTGGCGCGTCGATTGCCACGGTGATCGCCGCCGCCGCCGCGGGTGTCGATATCGTGGACGCGGCGATGGACAGCTTTTCGGGCAACACCAGCCAGCCGACCATGGGCTCGATCGTCGAGGCAATGCGCGGCACGGAACGCGACACCACGCTGGACATCAGCGCAATCCGGTCGATTTCCAACTATTTCGAGGCCGTGCGCGGCCATTACGCCGCCTTCGAGAGCGGCCTTCAGGCACCAGCCTCTGAGGTCTATCTGCACGAAATGCCGGGCGGACAGTTCACCAACCTCAAATCGCAGGCCCGTTCGATGGGACTCGAGGAACGCTGGCACGAGGTCGCTCAGACTTATGCCGACGTGAACCAGATGTTCGGCGATATCGTAAAGGTCACCCCGTCGTCCAAGGTCGTGGGGGACATGGCGCTGATGATGGTCAGTCAGGGTCTGACCCGCGCGCAGGTCGAAGACCCCAAGGTCGACGTGGCCTTTCCTGACAGTGTCATCGACATGATGAAGGGCAATCTGGGGCAGCCTCCGGGGGGCTGGCCGACCGCGCTGCAGGCAAAGATCCTGAAGGGCGAAAAGCCTCTGACCGACCGCCCCGGCAAGCACCTGAAGCCCGTCGACCTAGAGTCCGTCCGTGCCGAGCTGTCCAAGCAGTTGGAAGGCATGGCCGTCGATGACGAAGACCTGAACGGCTACCTCATGTATCCCAAGGTGTTCCTTGATTACATGGGCCGCCACCGCGTCTACGGGCCGGTGCGCACCCTGCCCACCCGCACGTTCTTTTACGGCATGGAGCCCGGCGAAGAGATCAGCGCCGAAATCGACCCCGGCAAGACGCTCGAGGTCCGGCTGCAGGCCGTGGGCGAGATGAACGAAGACGGCGAGGTCAAAGTCTTTTTCGAACTCAACGGTCAGCCCCGCATTATCCGCGTGATGAACCGTCTGGCGGCCGCGACCGCGATCAAGCGGCCCAAGGCCGACATGACCAACCCCAACCACATCGGTGCGCCGATGCCGGGCGTGGTGGCCACCATCGCGGTCAGCGCGGGCAAAGAGGTAAAGGCGGGCGACCTGCTGTTGACCATCGAAGCAATGAAGATGGAGACCGGCATCCACGCCGACCACGACGCCGTCATCAAGGCGGTTCACGTCAGCGCTGGCGGCCAGATCGACGCCAAGGACCTTTTGGTGGAACTGGAGTGAGCAAGCAGCTTGCAGCCGTTTCGATCCTCGTCCCGACCTACGAGGCGGGGATCGACTTTTTCGTGGGCACCCTCGGGTTCGACCTGACGGACGATATCGACATGGGCGGGGGCAAGCGTTGGGTGCGGGTCGCGCCGGCGGGGGCCGCAACCGGCTTTGTCATTGCGCGCGCGCTTGGCGAACAGGCCGACCAGATCGGCAAACAGGGCGGCGGACGGGTGTGGCTGTTCCTGCACACCGACGACTTTGCCCAGGACCACGCCGCGATGACCGCACGCGGGATCGTCTTCGAAGAAGCGCCGCGCCACGAAGCCTATGGCACGGTCGCCGTCTTCCGCGACCCGTTCGGCAACCGCTGGGACCTGATCCAGCCCGCAGGCTAGGTCCGCCGCCGCAGGCATGGCCGATAGGTGACCTTTTTCGTCGCTCGTGGGATTTTCCACTTGCAGCCGCGCGCGGCTTTTCATATCTGACCGACACCGATTGGCGCGCGGGCGTAGCTCAGGGGTAGAGCATAACCTTGCCAAGGTTAGGGTCGTGAGTTCGAATCTCATCGCCCGCTCCAAAACGAACTGCTAAGGGCGCTCCTTCGGGGGCGCCTTTTGCGTTCAAAGGTAACCTTCCACATACTTGCCAAGTCTCCGGAACGGAGGCAGCGTAGATCATTCTCATGAACCTAGAGTGATCGCAGATGTGGCAATTCAGTATCCGCAAGTCTTTCGGGATGATGGTGCGCACCGCCCCGTTTCTTTTATTTCGTATGGCGGTCTATTTCGGGATTGCCGTGGCGCTGGTGCTGGCGACCGGAGCCGGTGCGGGCATCGGTTATGGCGTCGGTGGCTATGGCGACAGTGATTTCCGCGCCGCAAGCACGCTCTGGGGCGGCGGCATCAGCTTTGCCCTGGTCGCGGGCACGGTCTTTTTCCTGCGCGAATATGTGCTGTATCTGGTCAAGGCGGGCCACATCGCGCTGATGGTCGACCTGATCGACGGACGGCCCTTGCCGGCAGGTCGGGGCCAGATTGCCCACGCCCGTCACGTCGTCACCGAGAGATTTGCCGAAAGCTCGGTGCTTTTCGGGGTCGATCAACTGGTCAAGGGCGTGGTGAACATGATCACGGGCCTGACGCAGGGGCTGTTGTCGGTCCTTCCTGTGCCGGGGCTGGACAGGGTCGTCGGGCTGATCCGCGCCTTTCTGAAGGTGTCGGTCGGGCTGGTGGATGAGGTGATCATCGCCCATGCGATCCGGACGGGTTCGACCAACCCTTGGTCATCGGCGCGGGACGCGCTGGTGCTGTACGGGCAGAACGCCAAACCGATGATGATCAACGCCGCTTGGATCACCGCGATCTCTTGGGTGGTGACCTTTGTGATTTTCCTGCTGTTCCTCGCCCCTGCGGCGGCGGTCGCCTATCTGATCCCCGGAGCCTGGTCGAGCGGCGGTTTTGTCTTTGCGCTGGTCTTTGCCTGGGCCGCAAAGGTCGCGGTGCTTGAGCCTTTTGCCATCGCCTGCCTGTTGCAGGCCTTTGTCACGGTGACGGACGGGCAGACGCCGGACCCCGAATGGCAGCGCAAGTTGGACGGGGCATCGGAAAAGTTCAAGACCTTGGGACAAAGGGCCGTCAACTGGGCCAGCCGCGACCGAACGGCGTCAGCGAAACAGACCAGCTGAGACGCAGCAAGCGCCCGCCGCGATGCCCTGAGCGTTGCGGCGGCGGCCTTAGAACGCCTTGAACGTCAGGGTGGTCAGCGTCCGCTCTATCCCGTCGACATCCGCGACGGCGCTGTTGATGAAATGGCCAACGTCCTCTCCTTCGGGGATGTAAAGCTTCATCAGCAGGTCGTAATCGCCGCTGGTCGAATACATTTCAGAGTGGATTTCCTTCAGCGCGATCTGGTCGGCGACGGAATAGGTCGTGCCGGGGCGGCAGCGGATCTGGACGAATACACAGGTGGTCATCTTGGCCTCTCTTGTTGCGGCAAGGGTCGCATGGGCTGGCGGTGTCGGCAATATCAATTGCATCGAATGGCTGCCGCGACGGACCGCCCTCTTGGCGGAACGGACCGAACGTCCTATAGCGGAACCGAAATCTGAAACGAGGACCCGCGATGCGCAGCGCCACCATCAGCCGCAAGACCGCCGAAACCGCAATCGAGGTGAAGCTCGACCTTGATGGCACCGGAACCTATGACAACCAGACCGGTGTCGGCTTTTTCG
>JALQXR010000195.1 GCA_023263105.1 Marivivens sp.
AGGGCAGTCTCTAAGCAACTGATGCCGATCTATGACAAGCCGATGATCTATTACCCGCTGACGGTCCTGATGCTGGCCGGCATCCGCGAGGTCCTGATCATCACCACCCCCCACGACCAAGAGCAGTTTCAGCGCACGCTGGGCGACGGCAGCCAGTGGGGCATCACGCTTAACTACAAAATCCAGCCCAGCCCCGACGGGCTGGCGCAGGCGTTCATTCTGGCCGAGGACTTTTTGAACGGCGCACCGTCGGCGATGGTTCTGGGCGACAACATCTTCTTTGGCCACGGCCTGCCCGAGATCCTGATCGAGGCCGACCAATCCACCACCGGCGCGACCGTCTTCGGCTACCACGTCAAGGACCCCGAACGCTACGGCGTGGTCGACTTTGACGCCGACGGCACCGTCCGCGCCATCATCGAAAAGCCCGAGGTTCCGCCATCCCAGTTCGCGGTCACGGGGCTGTATTTTGTCGACGGCACCGCGCCCGAACGCGCCAAGGCCGTCCGCCCCTCGGCCCGAGGCGAGCTTGAGATCACCTCGCTTCTGGAAAGCTACCTGCACGACGGGGCGCTGTCGGTCCAGAAAATGGGCCGCGGCTACGCCTGGCTCGACACCGGAACCCACGGCTCGCTGCTGGACGCGGGAAACTTTGTCCGCACCCTCACCGAACGCCAGGGCCAACAGGTCGGCTCCCCCGACGAGGTCGCCCATCAAATGGGCTGGATCACCACCCCCCAACTCCGCGACCGCGCCAAAAAGTTCGGGAAAAACGAATATGGAGAGTATTTGTTGGGTCTGGCGGGACGCGACGACCATTCCTGACGGCAGTTTGGATTTTCCATTGCCATCAACCACATAGACGCTAACCTACAGGTCATCGAAACTGTAGGACGTGCCAGATGAGCGATCTTTTCAGCCCC
Organism: Marivivens sp.; assembly: GCA_023263105.1. Lineage (GTDB taxonomy): Bacteria > Pseudomonadota > Alphaproteobacteria > Rhodobacterales > Rhodobacteraceae > JALQXR01. Next base: position 924 of record JALQXR010000195.1, read on the forward strand.
TTTCGCGCAGGAGCGCTCGAACCAGGGCACCGTGTGGTCATGGCCCCGCTGACGCGGATGCGCGCCGTGGCGCCGGCCCATGCGCCGACCCAGATGATGGTGGACTATTATCGCCAGCGCGCTTGCGACGGCGGGTTGATCATCGCCGAGGCGACCCATGTCTGCGACGCGGGCAGAGGCGCCCCTGACACGCCCGGCATCTCGACCGACGACCAGATCGCCGGATGGGCCAATGTGACCAGAGCGGTCCATGCAAAGGGTGGGCGCATCGTGCTACAACTGTGGCACATGGGCCGCCTGTCCCACCCTCTGTATCAACCCGACGGCAAAGCGCCTTGGGCCCCGTCTGCCGTGCGGGCGGACGTCGATGTCGTGTTGCCCGACCGCACCCGAGAGCCCTGCCCCGTTCCGCGGGAAATCCCCTTGGCCGAGATCCCCGACCTGATCGCCATCTACGTCAGAGCCGCCGAAAACGCGATCCGCGCGGGGTTCGACGGGGTCGAGATCCACTCGGCCAACGGCTATCTGCTAGAGCAATTCATGCAGTCCCGCAGCAACCGGCGGACCGACCGCTATGGCGGCTCGATTGAGAACCGCTGCCGGATCGTGATCGACATCGCCGAAGCTGTCGCGGCCGCTATCGGCGCTGACCGCACGGGCATCCGGCTGTCGCCCTACGGCATCGCCAACGACAGCGGAGAGGACGACCCGAGGCCTCTCTTTGAGTATCTCATCGGACGGCTGGACACCCTCGGGCTGGCCTATCTGCACCTGATCGAACCGCGGGCAAGCGGCGCGGGGCAAAAGGACGTGGATCACAAAGACGTCCCCTCGGCCGCGCGCATGTTTCGCGACGCTTGGTCCGGCTGCCTGATCGCCGCCGGAAACTTTCGACCTGACAGCGCGGCAAGCATGATTGCCGAAGGCGCCGCCGACGCGATTGCTTTCGGGCGGTTCTTTATTTCCAACCCCGACCTGCCGGACCGGATCCGGCATGGGCGGCCTCTTACTCCCTATGATCGCGCGACCTTCTATTCCTCTGGATCCGAAGGATATCTGGACTATCCCGCGTGGTCCGCCGGCTGAGCGGACCGGCGGCAAAAGACCCTGCGGCGGCAGCTTGATCGGGCCAGAGCGGCGGGGGCCACAAAGCAATTGACTTGCCCCGTTGCGGGCCGTTTCCTGCGCGGAGCCCATCCGGAGAAGCCCATGTCAAACGACCCTTTGCTGCAGCCCTTTCGCCTGAAGCACCTCACGCTGCGCAACCGGATCATGACCACCAGCCACGAGCCCGCCTATCCCGAAGACGGCATGCCAAAGGATCGCTACACGGCCTACCACGCCGAGAGGGCGAAGGCGGGGATCGCTCTGGCGATGACGGCGGGGTCGGCAGCGGTGTCGCGCGACAGCCCGCCCGCCTTCAACAACGTCCTTGCCTATAAGGACGAGGTCGTTCCGTGGATTCGCAAACTGACCGATGCCTGCCATGACCACGGCGCGGCGGTGATGATTCAGTTGACCCACCTTGGCCGCCGGACCGGATGGGACAAGGGCGACTGGTTGCCGCCGGTGTCGTCCAGCAAGCACCGCGAACCCGCCCACAGGTATTTCGCGAAGCTGGCCGAAGACTGGGACCTAAGCCGCATTGTCTCCGATTTCGCGGATGCGGCAGAGCGGATGAAGGCTGGCGGCATGGACGGGATCGAGGTCATCGCCCACGGCCATCTGCTGGATCAGTTCATGTCGCCTCTGACCAATGATCTTGCGGGCGACCACGGCGGCGCAACTCTGGAAAGCCGGGCCCGGCTGACGCTAGATGTGCTGCAGGCGATACGCGACCGCGTCGGGGACGACTTTGTCCTCAGCCTGCGGATGGGGGCCGATGAAAAGGAAAAGGGCGGGATCAGCCCCGACGACGGCCTTGCCTTTGCCCGGCTGTTCCACGCCAGCGGTCTGGTCGATGTGTTCAACGTGAACGGCGGGCGTATCCACACCGACCCTGCCATGACGGACATGATCCCGATCCAAGGCATGAAAAGCGCGCCGCATCTGGGGCTGGCGGCCGCGATCCGCAATGCGACCGGCGCGCCGGTGTTCCATGCCTCGCGGATACCCGACGTCGCCACCGCGCGCTATGCCGTGTCTTCGGGTCAGCTGGACATGGTCGGGATGACGCGGGCGCATATGGCCGATCCGCATATCGTCAAGAAAATCGTCGAAGGCCGAGAGGCCGACATCCGCCCCTGCGTCGGCGCGACCTACTGTCTGGACAGGATCTATGGCGCGGGCGAAGCGCTGTGCATCCACAATCCGGCGACCGGTCGGGAACTGACGATGCCGCATGTGGTTCCGCCCTCTGCCACCCGCCGCAAGGTCGTCGTCGTCGGCGCCGGTCCCGCCGGTCTAGAGGCCGCGCGCGTCGCGGCCGAGCGCGGCCACAGCGTCACCGTGTTCGAGGCCCAGTCCCAGCCCGGAGGTCAGGTCCGCCTGACGGCGCAGTCGCCTCGGCGCAAAGAAATGATCGGCATCGTCGACTGGCGCATGGCGCAATGCGCGGCCCGTGACGTCGAGTTCCGCTTTGACACTTGGGCCGAGCCTGCCGATGTCACCGACCTTGCGCCGGACGTCGTCATCGTCGCGACCGGAGGGCTGCCGAACCGCACGCTCTTTGAACAAAGGTCCGAGGTCCAGGACGCCGTGACGACCTGGGACATTATCGCGGGCGACGTGCGGCCTGCAAAATCGGTGCTGATCTACGACGAAAGCGGCGATCACCCCGGCCTGATGGCCGCCGAGATCTGCGCCGCCGCCGGATCGAAGGTCGAAGTGATGACCCCCGACCGCGTTTTCGCCCCCGATGTGATGGGGATGAATCTGGTGCCCTATATGCGGGCGCTGCAGGACAAGGACGTGACCTTTACCGTGACCCGCAGGCTGCTGGATGTGATGCGTGACGGCAACCGGCTGCGGGCGGTGATCGGCACCGACTATAGCAGCCACCGGTCCGAAGCGCATTACGATCAGGTGGTCATCAATTACGGGGTCAGCCCGATGGCCGACCTTTATTTCGACCTGCGCCCGCTGTCGTCCAACGGCGGCGAGGTCGACCACGACGCGCTGATCGACGGGCGCCCCCAGACGATTGTCAGGAACCCCGCAGGGACATTTCAGGTGTTCCGGATCGGGGACGCGGTCAGCCCGCGCAACACCCATGCGGCGATCTATGACGCGCTGCGGCTGGTCAAGGATCTCTGACCGGCCGACCGCGTATTCCCTGGGTCGCGGGTCAGGCGGCG
>JALQXR010000196.1 GCA_023263105.1 Marivivens sp.
GGCACCCATCAGCGCATATTGCAGCAGGTCATGGGCGTCGGCGCGGATATCGGCGCCCACGTCCAGCATGATGTTGAAGCCCTGCGGGTTCAGCGAGGGCCAGAGGCAGGCGATGGCGGGGCGGTCGACGCCCTCTGCCTTGCGCAGGCGCAGCATCGACAGGGCCATCAGCGCGCCGGTGTTGCCGCAGCTGATCACGACATCGGCCCTACCGTCGCGGACCGCTTCGATCGCGGACCACATCGAGGTCGACTTGCCGTGGCGCAGCACCTGACTGGGCTTGTCGGTCATTTTGACCACTTCGGGCGCGTCGGCCACGGTCACGCGGTCAGAGGGGCATTTGGACTTTGCCAGCAAAGCGTTAAGCTCGGCGGCGGGACCATGCAGGATGGCCTGTGCTTCCGGAGTGTTCGACAGAAAACGCGCAAGGCCCGCAACTACCGTTGCAGGCCCTTTGTCGCCGCCCATAGCGTCGACGGATAGCACGATGGTCTTGGCCTCGGCCGGTGCGGAAACGGGTTCCTGACGGGCTACGGTCATGACCTGATCCGGACGCTGCGGCTTACGCCGCGTCGTCGTCCAGATCGATTTCGGAAGCTACGGAAACCACTTCGCGGCCGCTGTAGTTGCCGCAGGACGGGCAAACATGGTGCGGACGGCGCAGTTCGCCGCAGGAGGGGCATTCGTTCGGATTCGCAGCAACGAGAGCGTCGTGCGCACGGCGCATGTTGCGGCGCGACTTGGAAACCTTGTTCTGTTGGACGGCCATGTCTCAACCTTGTCTAATTGGGGGGCGCACATGGCCCGGATTTCGTGTTCCTGATCGTCTGGATCGGCGCCGTTTAAGCGATTGCTTTCAAGCTGTCGAGCCTTGATCGGAAGAGGTCGCGAACATACTGCGATTCAACCACAGTGCAACCCCTTTTAGGATGCCGCCTTAATCTTCGGTTCCGCCCTTGTTTTCAAGGTCTTTTTTTAGGGCGGCAAGTCCGGCAAAGGGACGGGCAGATTCGTATGTCATGGCGGCTCTGCCCGGCTCTGTGACGTTGACCTCCCCCAGATCGGCACCTTCGGTGCGCGGAAACGGGGGCAGGGCCAACGACAGGGCCTCGGCCATGACCTCGGTCAGGTCCAGCATTTCCGGCAGAGGCTCGGCCGAGTCGTCTTCGGGGATCTCGACCTCGGCGCCGGTGGGCTCGGCAAAGTTGCGCAGGTAGATGCGCGTCACCGATTCGTCGATTCTGGTCGTCACGGGCGCAAGCGTCACCACGCAATCCTGAACCACGGTCGCGCCCAGCTGAGCCTCCAGTCGCCAATCGTGGCGGCCCTGCGGGATCAGACGCCCCGCAAAGCGCAGCTTCTTGATGCCCCGGATGTCCAGATCATCGGCCATTGCGGCCCGTCCGCCTGCGTCGGGGCTCAGGTCAAAGCCGTGATCCTTGCCGCCGTCCAGCGCCGAAAGCCGGATCGGAGAGGAAAACTTGCGCGCATCGCTATCTGTCATCGCGGCTTCCTTTCTTGAATAGTGGCGGTACCATGATGTAAGCCGGATAAAAGGCAGGACCAAGCATGGCAAGGGGTCGGAAATGAGCATTGGCACTAAGAAGTCCCTTGGGCGGTTCCGCACTGTTGCCCTTTCGCTGGGATTTGCGGCGGCACTTTCCGCCTGTGCGCCCATCGTGCGACACCACGGCTATATCCCGCCCGAGATTGATCTGGCGCAGATCAGCGTTGGGCGCGACACCCGAGAGTCCGTGCTGGAAACGCTCGGTTCGCCCAGTTCCGCGGGAATGATGGACGCCAGCGGCATCTACTATGTCTCTAGCGAATTCCGCACCGTGGGTCCGATGGCCCCGCGCGAAGTGAACCGCGAAGTGCTGTCGATCAGCTTTGACAGCAATGGTCGGGTCGCGAATATCGAACGCTTCGGACTGGAAAACGGCCGCGTGATCGTCCTGTCCCGCCGCGTGACCGACGACAACGTCCGCGACACCACGCTGATTCGCCAGCTGCTGGGCAACCTCGGCAGGGTCGGCGCAGGCCAGTTCGTCGGCGCTCCGCGCGAATAATGTCCGGCTGGCCCCGTCTTTGCGTGAGGGCCAAGAGGTGAATTCTTCGGTGCATCCGCCGGTCCGGCCGGACCGCAGCGCTGGTTCGCCTGCGCGCCTCACCCTGTCCAAGGTGTCAGATCCCGACACGCTCGACGCTTGCCGCAGGCTTCGTTACCGCAGTTTTTTCGGCGGCGACGGGGTGGACGCAGATCCGTTCGACGAACTTTGCCAGCATGTCGCCATCCGGCAGGACAGCAGGCTGGTCGCGACGTTCCGGTACACGGTTCTGGACCACAGCGACGCCTATGCGCGCTGCTATTCGGCGCAATCCTACGGGCTGGGCCGAGTGGCCGGCCAAGGCGGTGTCGGGGTCGAACTGGGGCGGTTCTGCATCGCAGAGGACACGCAGGATCCCGACGTGCTGCGGCTTGCGCTTGCCGCGCTGACCGACATCGTGGACAGGGCCGGCGCATGGATCCTGTTCGGCTGCTCCAGCTTTCAGGGAACCGATCCCGCCCGCTACCAAGGCGTCTTTTCGGCGCTTTCGTCGTCGTTCATCGCGCCGGAACGTTTTGCCCCCGACCGGATATCGCCGGACGCGATCGGGTTGGGCGCGGGGGGCAGGGCCTCTCTCAACGCCGCGCCGCCGCTGTTGCGCAGTTACCTCGGGCTGGGCGGCTGGGTCAGCGACCACGCGGTTGTGGACCGCGCCATGAACACGATCCACGTCTTTACGGGCGTCGAAACCGCGCGGGTCCCGCCCCGACGGGCCGAGGCACTGCGGCGGCTGGCGCACACCGTCCGCTGGGACGGCTAGAGGGCGCCGACGCAAAGGCCTTGCGCTTTTGCCCGCTCCGCAATAGCTCCGGCGCATGGCGCGCGCACCCTTACTCCAGCTTTCCGACATTTCGCTGACCTTCGGCGGAAATCCCCTGTTTTCCGAACTCGGACTCGTGGTCCAGAACGGCGACCGACTGGCTTTGGTCGGCCGGAACGGATCGGGGAAATCCACCCTGATGAAGGTCATGGCGGGCCTTGTCGAGGCGGACACAGGGTCCCGCGTCGTGCCGCCGGGGATCTCGGTCGGATACATGGAGCAGGACCCCACGATGGAGGGTTTTGCGACCTTGGGCGACTATGCGGCCAGCGGACTCCCTTCGGGCGAAAGCTACCGCGTCGAGGTTGTTGCCGAGGGCCTGAAATTCGACCCCGCCCGCGCGATCGAGACCGCCTCGGGCGGTGAAAGACGCCGCGCCGCGCTGGCCAAGCTGATGGCCGAAGCGCCCGATCTGATGCTGTTGGACGAACCGACCAACCACTTGGACATCGACGCGGTCCGCTGGCTGGAAAACGAATTGAAACAGACCAAGGCCACCTTTGTCCTGATTTCGCACGACCGCACATTCTTGCGTGAACTTTCCCGTGCAACCCTATGGATCGACAGGGGAAATGTGCGTCGTCAAGACATCGGATTCGAGGGGTTCGAAGCCTGGCGCGACAAGATCTGGGAAGACGAGGACATGGCGATCCACAAGCTGGACCGCAAGATCAAGTCCGAGGCCCGCTGGGCCGTCGAAGGCATCAGCGCCCGCCGCAAGCGCAACATGGGGCGGGTTCGCGCGCTGCAAGACCTGCGGTCAGAACGCGCCGCGATGATCCGCCGCCAAGGCGCCGCCGCTATGGCGCTGGACAGCGGTCAGGCCAGCGGCAAAAAGGTGATCGAAGTCGAAGCCTTGGCAAAATCCTTCGGCGACAAGCCGATTGTAAAGGGTCTTAACCTGTTGGTCCAAAGGGGTGACAGGGTTGCATTCGTGGGTCCGAACGGTGTCGGAAAAACCACGGTTATCAAGATGTTGCTTGGCGAACTTCAACCCGACTCGGGCACTGTAAAGCACGGCACGAACCTGTCGGTCGCGGTCTTCGACCAGACCCGAGCGCAGCTTGACCCAGAGATGACGCTTTGGGACAGCCTGACCGGCGATCCCGACATGCGAGTGGGTGGCCGTGCCGATCAGGTCATGGTGCGCGGCGAACCCAAGCATGTCGTCGCCTACCTAAAGGACTTTCTCTTTGACGAAGGGCAGGCCCGCGCGCCGATCAAAAGCCTGTCAGGCGGAGAAAAGGCGCGGCTGCTGCTG
>JALQXR010000197.1:0-1891 GCA_023263105.1 Marivivens sp.
TGGGGCCTGACGTTAGGTCGGGGTCAAGCCCTCGTTCCACCCTTGCAGCCGCCTGCACCCCGTCCTACATCTGGGACAACAGGAGAACTGCAATGGCCATTGACGCAAACGACATCGAAGCCCTGATCCGCGACGCCTTTCCCAACGCGAAAATCCGCGTCGAAGGCGATGACGGCGCCCATTTCGCGGCTGAAGTGACGGACGCTTCGTTCAAAGGCATGAATCGCGTCCAGCAACAACGCGCGGTCTATGCCGCGCTCAAGGGCAAGATGGACGGCGCCAATGGTGAACTTCACGCGCTCGCGCTGACCACGCGCGCCCCCGAATAAGGAAACTCGGACATGACCGCTCAGGACCAGATCAAAGACATCGTGACCAAGAACGACGTTGTGCTTTTCATGAAAGGCACAAAGATGATGCCCCAGTGCGGCTTTTCCAGCCGCGTGGCCGGAGTGCTGAACTACATGGGCGTCGAATTCGCCGATGTGAACGTGCTGGAAGACGCCGACATCCGTCAGGGGATCAAGGATTACTCTGACTGGCCGACCATTCCGCAGCTTTACGTCAAAGGCGAATTCGTCGGCGGCTGCGACATCGTCACCGAAATGACCCTCTCGGGCGAACTGGACCAGCTGTTCGCGGATAAGGGCATCAGCTTCGACAAAGAAAAAGCAGATCAAATTCGCGCCGCAAACGGCTGATTTTGAACGGATAAGTGTTTGATTACGGGGCCCCGCGCGGGCCCCGTTTTACTTCGAAGACGCCTCTTCGACCTCGTCTGCCAGCGCCTCGGCCTGAGCCGCGATCTCTGCCAGAGTGTCGGTCACATCCGAAGGGATGACCGGCACTTCGACCTTGCGGGCTTCGGGTTCCGGCGCGCTTTCCAGTTCGGTGACGCGCGACTGCAGCTTTGCTTCTGCCGCTTCCAGCGCGTTGACCCGATCCTGCAGCCCCGCCGTCTTGTCCGCCAGCATCAGGCCCGCCATCAGCAACATCCGCGCCTCGGGCATCCGCCCGACCTGCGACGACAGCGCCGAGGCCTCTTCGTCCAGCATCGCGGCTGCGGACTTCAGGAAATGTTCCTCTCCGTCCTGACAGGCCACGTCAAAGGCCCGCCCACCGATCCGGATTTCTACCTGTGGCATTACTTTGCCTCCTTCACGACGGGTTCAAGCAGCCGCAAAATGGCGTCCATCTCGCCCGCATCCAGCGCCCTTTCGGCGCGCAGCGAGTCGATTTCGGCCTGCATCGCGGCGTTGATCAGCCCGGCATCCACGCTGTCTTCGGCTGCGGCCTTGCGGAGCCGGTCGCTTTGTTCCTGCAGCTTGGCGTTGGCGGCGCGCAGATCGTCGATCTTGCCTTCGAACGCGGAAAATCCGCCGCGCAAATCGTCGATCGTCCGGTTCAGGTCGGCGATCTGCTCATCCTGACGCGCTTTCAACGCCAGCACGCGGTCCTCTAGGTATTTGGTGGCCTGCCGTTCTTCGTCCAACTTTTTGCGAAGCTCGCCTGCGTCTCTCTCGGCGGCGGCCAGCTTTGCGGTCAAGGCCTCGCTATCGCCCGCCGAGCCCGCACCCGCACGGTCTTCGGGGTCTGAGGGCCAAAGATCGCCCCTGCTTTCAGAACCGGACCCGACGTCTGGCCGGTCATGCGACAGTTTCTCAAGCCCCCGCCGGATGCGATCAAGCGCCGACGTTATGCGGTCTTCCAATTGGCTGATGTCGCTCATTTCGCCCGCCTCCCTGACCAAAACCCCGTAAAATCCGAGACTTTGGCGAATCGTGCCCCATTTGCAAAGCCTAAGCGATACCCAATCGCCCCGCAAACAGGACGATCCTTTGACAGCGCAATGGGTTAAGCGACTAGCTTGATCTTCACCCCACGCCTGATA
>JALQXR010000197.1:1901-4180 GCA_023263105.1 Marivivens sp.
CGACAAAGCATCATATGATCTAGTGAAGGACTGGGACCTTGGATATTGCCGCCCTGCGCACCGCACACCCCGACCATTGGATGAAGGCAGCCGCGATCCGCGCGCTGACGCTCGACGCTGTTGCGGCGGCGAACTCCGGCCACTCTGGCATGCCGATGGGTATGGCCGACGTCGCGACCGTCCTGTTCGAGAACCATCTGCGGTTCGACCCAAAGGCGCCCAACTGGCCCGACCGTGACCGGTTCATCCTGTCGGCGGGGCATGGCTCGATGCTGCTTTATTCGCTGATGTATCTGACCGGCTATGCCGACATGACGCTGGAAGAAATCAAGAATTTCCGCCAGTGGGGCGCCCGCACCGCTGGTCACCCTGAATTCGGCCACGCCGCCGGTATCGAAACCACCACCGGCCCGCTGGGTCAGGGGATCGCCAATTCGGTCGGTTTCGCCATTGCCGAAGAAAGCCAGCGCGCGCGCTACGGCAAGAAGATCGTCAATCACCACACCTATGTGATCGCAGGCGACGGATGCCTGATGGAAGGCGTCAGCCAAGAAGCCATCGGTCTGGCCGGCATGCAGGAGCTGGGCCATCTGATTGTCTTCTGGGACAACAACAACATCACCATCGACGGCACGGTCGACATCTCTGACAAGACCGATCAGGTCGCACGGTTCCGCGCCTCGGGCTGGCAGGTTCTGGAAATCGACGGTCACGATCCGGTCGCCATCGACGCCGCGATCACCGCCGCCAAGGCCGACCCCCGCCCGTCCATGATCGCCTGCAAGACCCACATCGCACTGGGTCACGCCGCTCAGGACACGTCCAAGGGCCACGGCGCGCTGACCGACGCCGCCCAGTTGAAAGCAGCCAAGGACGGCTACGGCTGGTCCTATGGCCCGTTCGAAGTCCCCGCCAACATCAAAGCCCAGTGGGAAGCGATGGGCCGTCGCGGGGCGGTGGCGCGTGCCGAATGGGAATCCGCGTTCGCCGGACTTTCCGCGGGCCGTCAGGACGACTTTAACCGCGCCTATGCCGCCGAAGTGCCTTCGAAACTCGCCTCGGCCATCCGCAAGCTGAAGAAAGAAGCCTCCGAGAAAGCAGCCAAGGTCGCGACCCGCAAGTCGTCGGAAATGGCGCTGTCGGTGATCAACACCGTGATGGGTGAAACCATTGGCGGCTCGGCTGACCTGACGGGGTCGAACAACACCAAAACCGCAGATATGGGCGTGTTCCACCCGACCAACCGCAAGGGCCGTTACGTCTACTACGGCATCCGCGAACACGGCATGGCGGCGGCGATGAACGGTATGGCGCTGCACGGCGGCACCCGCGCCTATGGCGGCACCTTCATGTGCTTCACCGACTATGCCCGTGGCTCGATGCGCCTGTCGGCGCTGATGGGTGTGCCGGTCGTCTATGTCATGACCCACGACTCGATCGGTCTGGGCGAAGACGGTCCGACCCACCAGCCGGTCGAACATCTGGCCATGCTGCGCGCGACGCCGAACACGCTGGTGTTCCGTCCCGCCGACACCGTCGAAACCGCCGAAGCATGGGAAGTCGCGCTGAACCAGAAATCGACCCCCTCGGTGCTGGCGCTTAGCCGTCAGAACCTCCCGACCGTGCGGACCCAGCACAAATCCGCGAACCTTGTGTCCAAGGGCGCCTATGTTCTGGCCGAAGCCACGGGCAAGCGTCAGGCCATCCTGATGGCGTCGGGCTCCGAAGTTTCGGTCGCTCTTGCCGCGCGCGACGAGCTCGAGGCCGCTGGCATTGGCACCCGTGTCGTGTCCGTCCCCTGCATGGAGCTGTTCGCCCAGCAGGACGACGCCTATCGCAAGCGCATCCTTCCCGGAGGCGCGGTCCGCGTCGCGATCGAAGCCGGTGTTCGCCAGCCTTGGGACCGTTGGCTCTTGGGTGAGCGCGGCCGCGAGGCAAAAGCAGACTTCGTCGGGATGGACAGCTTTGGCGCCTCTGCGCCGGACACCGTCCTGTTCGAAAAGTTCGGGCTCACGGCCAAGGATACCGCCGCAAAGGTGCGCGCGCTTTTGGCCTAAGGGTCCTTGCCCACAGCCTTTGCGCCCGCCCGTTGTCAAAAGCAGCGTGGCGGGCGCGTTCCGTTTGCAGAAAGCTTTTCCATGACTGTCTCCGTGCCTCCTCTTGCCCATCGTTTCACCGATATCACCGGCGGCGGCTCTGACGGGTGGGAAGTGTTCCTGCGCGCACGGTCGATGATCGCCCAAGGGATCAAGGTCACGGAACTGACCATCGGCGAGCAC
>JALQXR010000198.1 GCA_023263105.1 Marivivens sp.
CCGTCGATGACAATGGGGCAAAAGCAGGTCGGGTGCGCCCTGCGCGGGTCGAGGCTTTGTTTATGGATCTGCCGACATTCGTGACCCCGGACAGTCAGCCGCGTCTTTCCGTGGCGATGACTGCTGCCAACTGGCCCGGTCCGGTGTCGCTCTATTCTTCTGCGGCGGATTATGACTACCGGCTGGCATTGCAAGCCGACCGCCCGTCGAGCGTGGGGCAGACCTTGACTCCGCTGGCCTTTGCCAGTGGCTCTAGAACGGATCGAGGTCCCGACCTGCTGGTTCGCATGGTCAGCGGGCAGCTAGAGTCCGTGACCCCCGAATTGCTGCGCGCCGGACGGAACCAGATCGCGATCGGGGATGGAACTGTGTCGAACTGGGAGGTCCTGCAGTTTGAAACCGCCGAACTGGTTGCGCCAGAGACCTATGCCCTTCGCGCCCGGATACGTGGCTTGGCCGGCACGGATGGAACCGTCCCAAGCGAGTGGCCGGCAGGCAGCTACGTGGTCGTCTTGGACGAGAGTGTGCAGTCGGTCGATGCTGGAACGTTCGACACGGGCGTCACGCGGCATTTCCGCTGGGCGTCTGCTTTGGTGGCGCTGGACAGTCAACTTGCGGGTCATGCCGAGGTGCTGGCCATGGGCGCTGCACTGCGACCGTTCAAAGTCGCCCACCTGAAAGCAAGGGTTGACGGCACTGATCACGCCCTGAGTTGGGTCAGAAGGTTGCGTGGCGACAACGGCAGTTGGAGCGGTCTTGGTGCCCCGTCCGACAGTGGCGCAGAGCAGTACCGGCTTCGGCTAAGTGTCGACGGATCGGTCGTCCGGACGCTTACGGTTCCCTCGCCCGTCTATCTGTATACGCAGGCTCAACGTGCGGCGGATGGCGTAACGGGAACCTATTCTGTGGGCGTGAGCCAACTGTCGTCGGCCTTTGGCGCGGGGCCCGAGTCGATTCTGACCGTGGCCGGGTGATGCGACCTATTTTGCCCGACGATCTGGATGCGGCGGTCAGGGTGGTTCTGGCCGCGCCATCGGGCCGAGAGCTGAGCTCGGCCCGACTGCTATTGGTCCGTGCCCATGCGGCCGACAGGTATCGAAAGCGGTTCCTGCGTCAGCATCCGTTGTGGGGTGGGGGACGGGTCGCCGCGGCGACGATTTCCTTTGCAAGGGCAGGTCGGCCGAGGTGCTGCGATCGCGCCTATTGTGGCGCATTGGCGATCGTCCTACAGGCGCTGGGCGAATGGCGCGGAGGCACGGGGTCGACGTCGCTCAAAGCCCGGCGGCCATAGGAAATCGAGCCATCCCTAGATGCGTCGATGGTCCGGAATGAAGAGCGTAATCACGGCATAAGTCCCGGGTGTTCGGAGGGGCGCAGATCGGGCCGCCAGAACCTCGCCGACCGCGTCAAGAATGCCCCAAGCCTTTGTTATTGGCGTTTTCATTCTATCTAGGGTAGGAATGCGCTGAAAGCGAAAGGGCAGATCATGGCCATTACAAACCCGTCGGTAGCTAAGGTCGATCCCGTCTGGGACCGCATCAGAAACGAAGCAAGAGACGCCATTGCCGCAGAGCCGCTGATGGGGGGGCTGATCCATCAGGGTATTCTGCACCACCAGACTTTCGAATGTGCCTTGGCGTATCGCCTTTCGATGAAGCTGGCCTCTGACGAAATGTCCGAGCAGATCCTGCGCGAAATCGCCGATACCGCATATGCCGAACATCCCGATGTCGCCGCTGCGGCGCGGGCCGATCTGGTCGCCGTGTTCGAACGCGATCCCGCCTGCCACCGGATGATGCAGCCGCTGTTGTATTTCAAAGGGTTTCAGGCTGTGCAGGCCTATCGTCTGGGCCATTGGCTCTGGATGGTTGGTCGCAAGGATCTGGCCTATTTCATCCAGATGCGCGTGTCCGAGGTCTTTGGCGTCGACATCCATCCCGCCGCACGTATCGGTCGCGGCATCATGATCGACCATGCCCATTCCATCGTGATCGGTGAAACGGCCGTCGTCGGGGACAATGTGTCCATGCTGCATTCGGTGACGCTGGGCGGTACGGGCAAGGAAGACGATGACCGTCACCCGAAGATCGGGGATGGCGTGCTGATCGGGGCAGGGGCCAAGGTTCTGGGCAATATCAAGATCGGCCATTGCAGCCGGATCGCGGCGGGTTCTGTCGTCCTGCAAGAGGTCCCGCCCTGCACGACCGTTGCCGGTGTGCCTGCTCGGATCGTCGGCACGGCTGGCTGTGATCAGCCCTCGGTCCTGATGGACCAGATCCTGCACGAAGACCGCTAAGGCGCGGTCTTCGATCGCTCTGAGATCAGTCCGAAAGCTGGTCGTAGGCGTCCAGCGCCTTTGCGCCGTACATATAGGCCGGACCCCCGCCCATCATCACCGCGACACCCACGGTTTCGGCGACTTCGTCACGTGTTGCCCCGACCTTGATCGCGGCGCGGACGTGAAACCCGATGCAGTCGGCGCATTGCTTTGCAATCCCGATAGCCAGCGCGATCAATTCCTTTTCCTTTGCACCGACAGCACCGGCCTGCATCGAGGCATGGTGAAGCGCGGTGAACCCTTTTGCCGTGTCGGGCTGCATCCTGCGGAAGCTGTTAAGATGCTTCGAAGTCTCGGCCAGTTCGTCGTTCCAGTTCATTTCGGCTCTCGCTCTTTGGGTGTTTTCCCGTCTCTATGCGCGCAGGGCCGGCGTGACTTTGCGCTGGATCAAGCACAGGACACATTGACGCGGCGTGACACCCTAGATTGGCGGATGACAGATGGCTTTGGATCATTAGGATCAGTGTCATGAAATGGATTGACATCCCGCCTGTCTGGCTCGCCCTGTTTATCGCTTTGGCCTACTGGCTCGGGCGGGTAGATCCTTGGGCGCTGGGTTTTGGTGGCGCTTGGTCGGACTTTGCATCGGGGCTGCTGATCGGGGGCGGAGTGATCCTGATGGCGCTGGCCGTCACCGAAATGCGCCGCCAGCGCACCACCTTTGTCCCGCACAGAGAGGCCGACCGGCTGGTCCAGTCGGGTATCTTCAAGCGCAGCCGGAACCCGATCTATCTGGGCGACATGCTGGTCCTTGCCGGGCTGATCCTGCGGTTCGACGCGCCGATTGCCTTGCCGCTGGTTCCCGTTTTCCTTTGGGTGATCGAACGCCGCTTTGTCATCCCCGAAGAGGACCGCCTTCGCCGTAAATTCCGCGCAGACTTTGCGCGCTATTGCGAAAAGACCCGAAGATGGGTCTAACCAAATTGCCACAAGATCATATTCATCATTCGAAATATGTTGGTTGAGTAATAATCTTGCGCATTGTACAGAGGCCCTAGTGGTTTCGGAAAGAGGAGACTGAATTCCGTGAAGATCGGTGCACCAAAGGAAATTCTCGAGGGCGAGAACAGGGTCGCGATGACCCCCGCCTCGGCGAAAGAGCTCCTGAAACTGGGACATACATGTGTGATCGAAACCGGCGCCGGAGCGGCGTCGGGATTTTCGGACGCGCTTTACAAAGAGGCAGGCGTCGAGGTCGTAAAGACTGCCGCCGCCCTGTGGAAGGCCGCCGATGTGGTCGCCAAGGTGCGGGTCCCCACGGACGCAGAGGTCAAGCGCCTGCGCGAAGGCCAGACGCTGATTTCCTTCTTCAACCCCGGTGCGAATGCCGAGTTGATGGAGCTTGCCGCCTCTAAGGGCGCGAGCGTCGTCGCGATGGAAATGGTGCCCCGCATCAGCCGCGCGCAAAAGATGGACGCCCTGTCGTCGATGGCCAATATCGCGGGGTACCGCGCGGTGATCGAAGCGGGTAACAACTTTGGCCGGTTCTTCACCGGACAGGTGACGGCTGCGGGCAAGGTGCCTCCGGCAAAGGTGCTGGTCGTCGGCGCCGGTGTCGCAGGTCTGGCGGCGATCGGCACCGCGACGTCGTTGGGCGCGATCACCTATGCCTTCGACGTGCGTCCCGAAGTGGCCGAACAGGTCGAATCGATGGGGGCAGAGTTCGTCTACCTCGACTTTGACGGCGGTCAGCAGGACGGTGCGGCGACCGGAGGCTATGCGGCCCCCTCCAGCCCCGAGTTCCGCGAAGCGCAGTTGGCCAAGTTCCGCGAACTGGCTCCGGACATCGACATCGTGATCACCACCGCGCTGATCCCGA
>JALQXR010000199.1 GCA_023263105.1 Marivivens sp.
GGGTGAGCCGCTCAAGGGCCGCGCGATCGCCCGCAAGGTCGGCATACTCGACGCGCAGCTCGGGGCAGAGGGCGCGCATATCGACAACCCGTGCGCCTGCCGCAACGCCCGCCTCTTCGGCGGCGCGGTTGGTGGCGTGGATCACGGGGCCGTGGGTGCCTTCGATGGCCAGCGCAAGGGGGGCGTCGTCGGGCAGCGCCTCTCCGTTGCGTTCGGCCCAGCGGTGCCATCGTTCGATCGACAGCCGAGGCAGGTGGATCGAGGTGATCCTCCGCCCCAGCGCGTCGCGGTCGAGCGCGGGGCCGGACGCCTGACCGGCAAGCGCCGCGCCGCCGCGCAAGAGCGGTCCGCCACGGCCTTCGGGCAGGTCCGATCCGGCCCGCCAGCGGGGGCGGGGGATGCCGATGGGGCTGAACGCGTCTTCCATGGGCGCGCGGCGCGCGGTCGGCTGGTCCCGCGGGGCGGAGGCGTCGCGGTCATCCTCTAGCGCGGACCGCAGGGCGGCCAGCGCACGGGCAAGGTCGTCGGGATCGGCGCGCGGGGGGCGGACGTCGGATGATTTGGGGGCGGGCTGAATGTCGGGGCCGGTGGCCTTTGGGAACAGGAGGACCGGCAGCTTGTCCTCGTGTTTCATCGGCGCGGGCCCCTCGGGTCAGAGGGCGGGCGCATCGGGTCCCCCTATCCTGTGGCCTGCACAGCATCGGCTGCGGTTTGGGCGGCGGTATCCGGTTGCGCGTCGATCCCGTGTTCCATCACCAGCCGCGTCCCGTCATGGTGGCTGACCCAGTCGCCTGGCACGCGCCAGCGGGATCGGAACAGTTCGGTCCGCCAGAGCGGCTGACCCGGCGCGCGGATGTCATGGGGATCGGGAAGCGACGGCAGCGACCGCACCCGCCAGCGGTCACGGGCGGCGCTGAGCGCCGGCTCTGTCGCGCGGCGGATCAGCCATGCGGGAACCCTGTGGGCCTCGGACCGGAGGGCGAGCCGTTTGGTCGCGGTGAAATCCACGGCTGGCGCGTCGCCCCAAACCTCACCCACCACGCCGGCAAGCGAAGGGCAGCCAAGGCTTTGCTCCATCGCCCAGAGCACGTCCACGGGTCGGGCGACGTCGACAAGGATCACCTTTAGTCCCCGTGGCAGACCGGCCAGACAGGGGCGCCCCGCCTCGCGTCGTGACAGCCGGTCCTGCACCCACATCACGGGTTTGTCCGACACCGGCAGATGCCCCAGCGCAAAAGCCACCGCCGCCCCGTCCACGGCGCGTTCGGCAAAGACCTCGGACAGGGTCGCCATCGCCTCCCGGTCGGGGCGGCGGGCCCTGTCCGTCAGCAACTGAACGCTGGATTTAGGAGACACGGGGGCGCTTTGCACGGGAATCCTCGGGGCTAATGTTCTCTTTTTGTTCTACTCCTGAAACCCGCTTTCGTCAAACCCTCTCGGGGGTGGCGCGACCCATCTAGTGCGTGCGGGCCAGCGCGTGCGGGCCGCGCCGGAAAAGGCGGGCGGCGCCACATGGCCCACGGGCGGCCAAGGCGGAAAACACCCTGCCGAAAGCCGATAACGATAAATTTGTCAGTGAATTACGAGGTAAAGCTAAAGCCGCCGTAATGGCCGCCCTGAAAGATCAGCGGCGCGCCTTCGGCATGAGAAACCGCCGTCACGCGCCCGATGATGATTTCGTGATCGCCACCGTCGTGGGCCGCATGAAGCGTGCAATCGAACCGCGCCAGCGCACCGGGAATCACCGGCGTTCCGGTTGCCGAAGGCTCCCACGGAAGATCGTCGAACCCGCCGGTGGGTCGGGTAAAGGCCGCCGCGACGTCACGCTGATCGGCGCCAAGGACGTGGATCGAAAAATGAAGAGCGTGCCGGAAGATATTGAAACGACGAGAAGATTTAGCGGGCGACCACAGAACAAGGGGCGGGTCCAGCGACACCGACGCAAAGCTGTTGGCGGTGATTCCGACAGGACCTTCGGTGGTCTGGGTCGTCACCACCGTCACACCCGTTCCATAAGCACCCAAGGCATGGCGGAAAGCCAGCGGATCGCCTGCGGGATCGAAATCAGTCGTCATGCAAAACCTCTCTGAGCCGATCAGGCCACGTCATGTCCCAACGCCGCGGTATAAAGGTCGAACCAGGTTTCGCGGTCGATCTTTACTTTAGCTGCGTCGGACAATGCCTTGATCCGGTTCATATTATTTGTCCCCATAACAGGCAGAACCCGAGCAGGGTGCGCCAAAATCCAAGCGATCGCAACCGCATCCGGCGTAGAGCCTAGCCGCTTTGCCACCCTGTCCAGCGCCTCTTTCGCGGCATGGGTTCCGGTCAGCAGGCTCCCGCCTCCTAGCGGGGACCACGCCATCGGCGGGATACGCTTACGCTGAAGATAGGCCATATCCCCGTCGGTCAAGGCTCCGTTGTGGGTCAGGCTGAATTCGATCTGGTTGGTGACAAGCGGCTGGCGCATCGACCCCTGCAGCAGATCCATGTCCCAAGGCCGGAAATTCGACACGCCGACCGCGCGGACCTTGCCCGAGGCGACGACTTCGTCCAGCGCCGAGCCGGTTTCGTCGGCGTCCATGAACGGGTCGGGGCGGTGGATCAGCAGCAGGTCGATATGGTCGAGTCCCATCAGCTTTAGCGACATGTCCACCGACGACAGGATATGCGCGCGACTGGTGTCATAGTGTTTGACCGGCCGGTCGGCATAGCGGCCCATCGGCGCGACGATGTCGCATTTCGTGACGATTTCCATCCGGTCGCGCAGGCCCGATCCGCGCAGCGCGGAGCCAAAGATTTCCTCGGTCCGGTAGCCGCCGTAGATGTCGGCGGTGTCCATCGTCGTGATGCCCTGATCCAGACAGGCCTGCAACTTTGCCCGGATATGGCCGGTCGAACAGTCGTCCTGATCCAGCCGCCAAAGGCCATAGACCAACCGCGACATTTCCAGTCCGTTCGCAAATTCGATCCGTTCCATGCCGGTCCCCTTGGCTGCTGAATTCCGTCACCTTGGTATACTGCGATTTCCCGCCGCCCGAAGGCCAAAACGACCTCGTCGGCGTGACAAGCGTCTTTTCGCGACAGCAGATGACGCCCGCAGGCAAGAGGCGGAGCCGCTTGCCCCGTCAGATGGGCGGCAGTCAAGGGAGGACACCATGCATTACGGATATGTGGGACTGGGCAATTTGGGCGCCCATCTGGCAAACAGCCTGCTTAAGGCGGGGTTCAAGGTGACGGTCAACGACCGGAACCCAAAGGTGGCCGAACGCCTGATCGCGGCGGGCGCGACCTGGGCCGACAGTGCCGCCGAGGTCGCGGCCTCGGTCGATGCGGTCATCACCTGTCTTCCCTCGCCCGCCGTGTCCGAAGCGGTGCTGCGGTCGATGCTTCCGTCGATGAAATCGGGCGCTCACTGGATCGAGATGTCGACACTGGGTCGCGACGATATCCTGCGGCTGGCCGAGGTCGCTGCCGCGTCCGGTGTGCGGGCGATGGAGCTGCCGGTGACGGGCGGCGTGCATCTGGCCGCGCACGGCAAGATCACCATGCTGGCCGGCGGTGACAAGGACATGTTCGACGCCCATCTTCCGGCTTTGCAGGCGATGGGCGACCAGATTTTCCACATGGGGCCGTTGGGCTCTGCGTCGATCATCAAGGTCATCACCAATATGCTGGCGTTCATCCATCTGAAGGCCTGTGGCGAAGCGCTGATGCTGGCAAAACGCGGCGGGCTTGACCTTGGGCAGGCGTGGCACGCGATCAAGGCGTCGTCGGGCACGTCCTTTGTCCATGAAACCGAAGGCGCTTTGATCCTGAACGGCAGCTATGACATCGCGTTCAACATCGACCTCGCGCTTAAGGATCTGGGGTTCGCTCTGTCTTTTGGTCGCGAATTCGGGGTGCCGCTGGATCTGGCCGGTGCGACCGAGCAGACCTACGTCGCGGCAAAGGCGGCCTATGGCGGAGACGCCCAATCGCCAATGATCGCGAAACTGCTCGAAGACCTGCTGGACACCGATCTGCGGGCCGAAGGGTTCCCCGCGCGGCTGGAATAACCCTTAGCTAGGCTGCGCGGTGCCCATCGGACCGGCGGAAAAGCCGATGCGGTGGATGCGGTCCTGTCGTGCGCCGTGTTCGATCACTCGGGCGGCG
>JALQXR010000019.1:0-9507 GCA_023263105.1 Marivivens sp.
GTGCTGTTCCTGAAACTCTGACATATCGATCCGAGTCATCGCCTGATCGTCGTCGAACAGGAATTCGGCCACCGCTTTGGTCAGCTCGGTCTTGCCCACGCCGGTCGGCCCAAGAAACAGAAAACTGCCCAACGGACGGCCTTCGTCGTTCAGGCCGGCACGGGCGCGGCGCACCGCATTGGACACGGCGCGGACGGCGGCGGACTGGCCGATCACCCGCTTGCCCAGCGCTTCTTCCATCCGCAACAGCTTTTCACGCTCGCCTTCCAGCATCCGGCTGGTCGGGATTCCGGTCCAACGCTCGACAACTTCGGCGATCTGTTCGGGACGCACTGCCTCTTCGACCAGCAACGTGTCCCCGTCATCGCCTTCGCTTTCGGACAACTGCCGTTCAAGCTGCGGGATAATGCCGTATGACAGTTCCCCCGCCTTGGCGAGGTTGCCTTCGCGCTTTGCGATTTCCAGATCGGCGCGGGCACGGTCGAGCCTTTCCTTCAGGTCGCGGCCGCTTTCCAGCCGGTCCCGTTCGCCCTGCCATTTGGCAGCCATTTCGGACGATCTTTGTTGCAGATCGGCGAGTTCCTTTTCCAACTTGGCAAGCCGGTCCTGAGAGGCCGCGTCGTCTTCGCGGCGCAGCGCCTCTGCCTCGATCTGCATCTGCAGGATCTGGCGGTCCAGTTGGTCAAGCTCTTCGGGTTTGCTATCGACTTCCATCCGCAAACGGCTGGCCGCTTCGTCAACAAGGTCGATGGCTTTGTCGGGCAGGAAACGGTCGGTGATATAACGGTGCGACAGGGTCGCCGCCGCAACCAGCGCCGCATCCGCGATCCGGACGCCGTGGTGAAGTTCGTACTTCTCCTTGATCCCGCGAAGGATGCTGATCGTGTCTTCGACCGTGGGTTCCTCGACGACCAAGGGCTGGAACCGGCGGGCAAGGGCCGCGTCCTTTTCGACATATTTGCGGTACTCATCCAGCGTGGTGGCGCCCACGGTCTGCAGCTCGCCGCGCGCCAGTGCGGGTTTGATCAGGTTGGCCGCGTCCATGGCCCCGTCGGTCTTGCCGGCGCCGACAAGCGTGTGCAGTTCGTCGATGAAAAGGATGATTTCGCCGGCGGCGGTTTCGACTTCTTTCAGGACCGCTTTCAGGCGCTCCTCGAATTCACCGCGATACTTTGCGCCCGCGATCAGGGCCCCCATGTCCAGCGACATCAGCTTTTTGTTCCGCAGGCTTTCCGGCACGTCGCCGTTCACGATCCGCAACGCGAGTCCCTCGGCGATGGCGGTCTTACCGACACCGGGTTCGCCGATCAGGACAGGGTTGTTTTTGGTCCGGCGGGACAGCACCTGCATCGCGCGGCGAATTTCCTCGTCGCGTCCGATGATCGGGTCGATCTTGCCCTGTTCGGCGGCCTCGGTCAGGTCGCGCGCGTATTTCTTCAGCGCGTCATACCCTACTTCGGCGCTGGCCGAGTCAGCGGTGCGGCCCTTGCGGATGTCGTTGATCGCACCGTTTAGTTGCTGGGCGCTGACCTTGCCATCTTCAAGAGCTTGCGACGCCTTCGATTTGACCAGTGAAAGCGCCATAAGAATGCGTTCCACCGGCACGAAACTGTCGCCCGCCTTGGTCGCGATCTTTTCCGCCTCGGCCAGCACTTTGCCCAGCGAGGTATCGACATAGACCTGACCGGCGTCGCCGGAAATCTTTGGGTTCTTTTCGACTGCGGCATCTACGGATTCGCGAACGCGCGCGGCGTTCCCGCCAGAGCGGTTGATCAGATTGGCCGCCAGCCCCTGATCGTCGTCCATCAATGCCTTGAGCAGGTGTTCGGGCATCAGCCGCTGGTGGCTTTCCCGCATCGCGATCGTTTGCGCGGCCTGAATAAAGCCGCGGGACCGCTCCGTGAACTTTTCCATGTTCATCGGCAGTTCTCCTCTATCAAGCCCCCCGCTGATAAGGCCGCCCGCTATGCGGCACGGCAGGTTCGGGGTCTCCTATTCACAGGTGGACAGCCTGCGCGCGGATTTCAAGTCCCGCGCAGCGGTCTCAGGCGTTTTCCGGACCGTAGCGGACATAGGCGAACTCTGTTCCGTCGGGCGACCAGCACGGCACGTTGATTGACCCCTGCCCGCCATTGAACCGAAGCACCTCTCGCGCGTCGGAGCCGTCGGGAGCCATCAGGATCAACCCGACATCCAGATCGCGCGGATGGAACAATGTCCCTTCGGGATAGGCCAGATACAGGACGTGTTGCCCACAAGGCGACGGGTGCGGGAACCAGTTGACGAAGGCATCATGGGTCATGCGGGTCAGATCAGTCCCGTCGGGCCGCATTTTCCAGATCTGGGCGTTGCCGGTCCGGTCCGAGTTGAACCAGATCCACGCACCGTCCGGCGAATAGTCGGGGCCGTCGTTGTGGCCGTCGTCTTTATTGACGCCGGTCAACTGGACCTCGCCTTCTCCGGTGACCGACGAAACGCAGACTTCGTACCGGCCGTTGCGCCGCGCACAATAGGCGATCTGTCCGCCGTCCGGACTCCAGCCATGCCAATAGGACGGAAAGGCGGGGGTGACGCGGACCGGAGTCCCGCCGGTCGCGGGCAGGGAATAGATGACCGACCCTTCGTCCCCGTTCTTGTGCGACACGAGTATCGTCGCGCCGTCCGGTGAAATGCCGTGGTCGTTGTTGCACTGGTCGGCAAAGCCGGTGTCGATCAGGGCTGGCTCTCCGCCCGTGACAGGGATGCGATAGATCAGACCGTTTCCGTTGATCACCAGACTCTTGCCGTCGGGATCCCAGTTCGGCGCTTCGTAAAGGTCGTCGCTTTGCCAGACGCAGCGCACCGCACCGGTGGCGACCGTATAGATTTCGAGCGAACTGCGCATCTGATCCTCCGTTATTGCCCGACGACTTTGCGGTGGAGCAGGCCCCTAGTGCAAGCCCGCAACTTGACACCTGCCGTCCCCGTCCGCATGAGGAACCAACCCAGAAGGAGTGCAAGAATGTCCGACGACCGCCTGATTGTTGCAATGGATGTGCCCAACGCGATTGCGGGGCTGGAACTGGCCCGTCAGCTTGGCGATGCCGTCGGTTTCTACAAGATCGGGCTGGGCATGCTGACCGGAGGCGGTCTTGCGCTGGCCAATGAAATGAAGGCCGAACTGGGCAAGCGGATCTTTCTGGACATGAAGCTGTTCGACATCGGCGCGACGGTCGAGGCCGCGGTTCGCGGGCTGTCGCAGTTCGACCTCGACTTTTTGACGGTGCATGGCGACCCCCACGTGGTTCGCGCCGCCAAAGAAGGCGCGGGCGGATCCGACATGAAAATCCTTGCTGTGACGATCCTGACCTCGCTGGACCGCACCGATCTGGATGCCAGCCTGTACAAGGCAGGCTCGGTCGCGGACCTGGGTATCGAACGCGCCGACAACGCCTTTCAGGCGGGGGCGGACGGGATCATCTGTTCACCGCAAGAAGCCGCAGCCATCCGCGCTCTGCCTTCGGCCAAGGGCCGGTTGATCGTCACGCCGGGTGTCCGGCCAGCCGGAGCCGACCTGGGCGACCAAAAGCGCGTGACCACACCGGCCGAGGCCATCGCGAACGGCGTCGACCACATCGTCGTGGGCCGGCCAATCTGGGCCAGCGCCAACCCCCGCAAAGCCGCCGAGGCGATCATTGCCGAAATGTCGTCGCCGCAGGCGCTTCAGTCCAACCGCTGACTTTCGAACCGCGTCTGCCAAAGCGCCAGCCTTTGCCGCAACGAAGGTATGACCTCGGCGGACGCCAGAACCCTGCGAACCGGCCAAAGATCCCAGCGCTGCCCTTCGGCTCCGAACCGCAGGCTGTTGCGGGCGGCCTGCGGGAACTGCAGGACAAAGAACCAGACGCGCAGGGCGGGATCGAAATCCGCCGCCTGTTCGTGGCGCCAAAGCTCTTTGCCCGCGGCTAGGTCCAGCCCGAATTCTTCGTCCAGTTCACGGGCCAGCGTCTGTGTCGGCGACTCGGGGCCTTCGCGACCACCGCCGGGGAAATCCCACATCTCCGACCAGCGCAAATCCGCGCGACGATCCCGCTGGTAGACCAGCAGCCGTTCGCCGATGAAGACAGCGGCCTTTGCTCCGTCGAAGGCGTCGTTATCCATTCGACCTGCCCTTTGCCAAATCGTAGACTGCACCCATCATGCCCGCCCTTTGCCGCGATTGTCTTGCCACCTTTGATGCCGGACGCAGGTGCCCGACCTGCCGCAGTCCGCGGGTGACCGTGCATGATGAGCTATTTACGCTGTCGATCGCGCATATGGACTGCGACGCATTCTATGCCAGCGTCGAAAAGCGGGACAATCCAGAGCTGCGCGACAAGCCTGTGATCATTGGCGGCGGCAAACGGGGTGTGGTTTCGACGGCCTGTTACCTTGCCCGGATCAAGGGCGTGAGATCCGCAATGCCGATGTTTCAGGCCCTAAAACTCTGCCCCGAAGCCATCGTCGTCCGCCCGCGCATGGATGCCTATGTCGAAGCAAGCCGCGCGGTTCGCGCCCTGATGGACGAACTGACACCCGTGGTTGAACCGCTCAGTCTGGACGAGGCATTCATGGATCTGGGCGGCACGGCAAAACTGCACGGCGCCCCGCCCGCCGTCATGCTCGCGCGGTTGACCAAACGGATGAAGGACGAACTAGGTCTGACGGGGTCGATCGGGTTGAGCCACAACAAGTTTCTGGCAAAAGTGGCCTCTGACCTTGATAAGCCGCGCGGTTTTTCGGTGATCGGCAAGGCCGAAACGGTCGAGTTTCTGCGACACAAACCTGTCAGGCTGATCTGGGGTATCGGCCCCGCCGCTCAGGAAAGCCTTGACCGCGCGGGCATCCGCACCTTCAACGACCTGCACCGCTGGGACCACGACGATCTGGTTGCGCGGTTCGGGGGAACGGGCGACCGGCTTTGGCATCTTGCGCGGGGCGAAGACGCACGCCGCGTCGCGGCAAATCGGCCGGTCAAAGGCATCAGCAACGAAACCACCTTTTACGAAGACACGGGCGACCCCGATATCCTTGACGGCCATATCTGGCGGTTGTCAGAGCAGGTCTCGGGCCGCGCCAAGGCGCGTGACATCGCCGGCAGCGTGGTGACGCTCAAACTCAAACGGTCGAATCATAAGATCGTGTCGCGCCAACTGCACCTGCGCGAGCCGACCCAATACGCCGACACGATCTACCGGACAGCCCGAGCGCTGTTCGACCAGCTTGGCGACAAGGGTCCTTTTCGGCTGTTGGGCGTCGGGCTAAGCCACCTCTGCCCCGCCAGCGATGCCGACCGCGAAGGCGACCTGCTGGACCCGGACGCGGGCAAGCGGGCAAAGGCGGAAAAGGCGGCGGATGACATTCGCAAGAAATTCGGCAAGGACGCCATCGTCAAAGGCCGCGCCCTGCGCTGATTACTCGGCCGCCAACCGCTGAGCCCGCGCAGCGCCGAACAGGGCGACTTCCTTGACCACATTGCTGATCGTTTCGTGGATTTGATCGAAATCGTCACGCGGCTCGATCCGGTCTTCGTCCATATAGACCGAGCGGTCGATTTCGACCTGAATGGCATGTTGTCCGCGCGGCGGGCGGCCATAGGTCTGCACCACATAGGCCCCCGCAAAAGGCATGTTCCGCGCAACATTAAAGCCCGCGTCGGCAAAAACCTGGGCGACGTAATCCGTCACCTCGGGCGAGGCCGAAGCCCCGAACCGGTCACCCAACACCACATCGGGCCGCCTGCCCCGAATGACCGGCACATTTTCGAGCGCCTCGCGCGGCATCGAATGGCAATCGATCAAAATCGATTCGCCAAATCGGTTGCGTGACTGGTCCACCAGCAACTGAAGCCGGTCGTGATAGGGCCGCCAATACCGGCTGATCCGGCGATGCGCCTCTGCCAGAGGGATCTTGCCGTTGTAGATCGGCCGACCGTTGGACACGACTCGGGGAATCACGCCCAGACCGCTTGCGACACGTGGATTGTTCGGAGCCTTGCCCATGCCGTCGATCACCGCAGGATCCAGTTCGTTGACGCCGCGATTGAGGTCAATAAAGGCCCGCGGCAGCTTTGCGGCCAACAAAGGCGCACCGTGATCGGGCGCTGCGCTGAACAGGCGATCGACAAACGCATCTTCGGAACTGCGCAACTGCAAAGGGTTCTGCACCGACATCTCTAGAAAATCGGCAGGATAGGCATTACCCGAGTGCGGCGACGCGAAGATAACCGGCGTCGACCGGACTTGCGGCTCGCTTAGAACAAAGGATTCGGTGGTCAAATCAGGGCTCCTCTTGCTTGCAATGATAGCGCGCAAATCTCTTTTGCCAAAAGCCCTTGATCCCCCCTCCGACTCCTTTTATAGACCCCGCACACCGACGCGGTTGCACCCGCGTCCTTATTCATTTAGGGACGCTGCACTGTAATAGGTTGTGGGCGGTTAGCTCAGCGGTAGAGCACTACGTTGACATCGTAGTGGCCACTGGTTCGATCCCAGTACCGCCCACCATGAATTCAACCGGACTTGGACCGTGTCCCTGTCTGCAACGTAACCAAGGCGCCAACCGCCGCGCCGCGAAATAGGAGAGTGGTCATGAAAGTCCGTAACTCGCTCCGTTCGCTCAAGCAGCGCCACCGCGATTGCCGCGTCGTGCGCCGTAAGGGCCGCGTATACGTTATCAACAAGACCCAGCGTCGCTTCAAAGCCCGCCAGGGCTAAATCGACCGGTCTTGGACCTGAAAACCCCGCCTTTGGCGGGGTTTTTGTTTTGGAGGTGCGGTTTTCCCCGCCAATTGGAAAAATCCTAGCCAGATCAGGGGCCGCGGCATTAGGGTTGCCGCATTGACCCGTCTGTTTAGAAAGGGGGAAAGCTATGCAATCTAGAACCTTTACCGTGCTCCTGTCGGTCGGTCTGGCGACACTCGCCTCCGGCGCTTCGGCTCAGGCACTTTGCGGAGGTCTCGGCGACCGGGGCCAGTGGATCGGCGGCTCGGAATCCGTGTCCGACGTGTCCTTGTTTTCTAGCTATCAGGACCAGATGGCGCTGGTGCTTGGCGGCGGCCAATACGTGTCGCTGTTTTCGGTCAGCACGCCGACCGACATCAGAGTCGAGGCCGCCGCACGCGGCGTTGGCGATCCGGTGATCGAGCTCTTTGATTCGGCGGGCAACTTGGTCACCTCGGACGATGATTCGGGGGGCGAGGGCAGCGCGCGCGCCGAAGTGTCGATCGCACCCGGAACCTACTGCCTTGCCATGCGGTCGTTTGAAGAACGCCCGCTGACTGCCTTTATCCGCATCGGGCGC
Organism: Marivivens sp.; assembly: GCA_023263105.1. Classification (GTDB taxonomy): domain Bacteria; phylum Pseudomonadota; class Alphaproteobacteria; order Rhodobacterales; family Rhodobacteraceae; genus JALQXR01. The sequence goes on from JALQXR010000019.1 coordinate 7,321, forward strand.
CAAGAACACGAACCGCTCACTGCCGGAGTCGCGACCGACATGACGACCGAGTCGGACTCGGGCATGGCCAGCGACGGCATGGGTATGGACGGACCCTGCAATCTGGATACCGCCGTGGGGCTTGCGCTGGGTGAAACCGGCATGGGCTCTGCGTCGGAGGTGCCCGCTTGGCGGTTCTCGGTCGACGGATCGACGGCGGTTTCGGTCGTGGCCGAAAACCAAAGCGCGGACCCTTACATAACCATCTACGACGCGATGGGCGGCTATGTTGCGGACAACGACGATTATGACGGGCTGAATTCGCGACTGGACTTTGCGTCCCCGCTTGCAGCCGGTGATTACTGCATCGCCATGGCGGCTTTGTCGGACACGACCCTGCCGATCAGCGTGACCGTGGAGGTATATGACCCCGCCGCAGCGATGGCCGCGCTTTACAGCCGCGGAGAGGCCTCGCCGCCGTTGGATGGCAGTGTTGCGATCGTCGATTTGGGCGTGTTGGAAAACCGTCTGCGGATGGATGCGCCCAACACCAGCGACGCGACTTGGTTCAGCTTTGACGTGCCCGAATCCGGCCTGATCCTGATCGAGGCAATCGCGGCTGGCGGCAACGGTGACCCGATGGTTTACCTGTATGACGACCTTGGACGACTGGTCGAAATGAACGACGACGCAGGCGGCGGGTTTGATTCGCAGATCACGGCCAAAGTGAACCGCGGCACCTACCTAATGGCCCTAAGAGAGGTCAACTCTGGCTCGCAGTCGATGGTTCGACTGGTGATGGAGCGCTACGTCCCCGCTCAGTAAATCCGGAAGACAATCAATCGGGCCGGCCCATTCGGGTCGGCCCTTTTCGTTGCGGCCACCCCCAAAAGAAGACGGCCCCGAAGTCGTGGGGCCGTAGTTGGGCATTCCAGGGAGAGGGAATGTCAAATCACCACTTGTCAGGGCCTTTGTCTGCAAAGGCGTGGACAAGAAAATCGATAAAGGCGCGCACCTTGGGCTGGGTAAACCGGCCCGGCGGATAGACCGCGTAGATGCCTTGGGTTTCGACGGGCAGATCGGGGATCGCTTCGACCACCTGACCCTTTTCCATCGCTTCAGAATAAAGGAACGACGGGAGATACGCGATGCCAAGCCCGCTGACACACGCATTCAGCAGCGACTGTCCGTCGTTGACGGTCAACCATCCGGCGGTGCGCACCTGACGCTTTTCACCCGACGGGGCGGTGATCTTCCAGACCGCCGAATTCGCCTGATTCGAGTAATGCAGCAGTTTGTGGTTGTTCAGATCGTCGATCTTTTGCGGGCGCCCGAATTGTTCGAAATAGGCAGGCGACGCGATCATCCGCTTCGTCGTATCGGTCAGCTTGCGGGCACGCAGAGTGCTGTCTTCCAGCTCTCCGATGCGGATCGCCATGTCGAAACCTTCAGAGATCAGCTCTACATAGCGGTTGTTCAGCACCATGTTCACGGTGATGTCGGGGAATTCTTGCAGGAATTCGCCCAAGACCGGCGACAGGTGGTTCACCCCAAAGTCGGTTGCCACGCTGATCCGCAACAGGCCCGAAGGCGCCGACTGCATGGACGTGACCAGAGCATCCGCTTCGCCCGCGTCGTTCAGGACACGGCGCGCACGGTCGTAATAGGCCAGACCGATTTCCGTCGGGCTTACGCGGCGGGTCGTCCGGTTCAACAGCCGCGCGCCCAACCGTGCCTCCAGAGCGGAGACGTGTTTTGACACTGCGGATTTGGAAATCCCCATTTTCTTGGCTGCGTCGGTGAAACCGCCCTGATCGACGACTGTCGCGAACGCTTCCATTTCTGTGAGCCGATCCATGTGGAACCCCTTGCAACCAAGATTTGTTACTCAGAGTTTTCACGTCGAAATTGGGCATGACTGGGGCGGTCGCCTGACAATATCGGGGATTTGTGCTGACTGTTTTGGCATCCGAAACAAGGACGCCGGGACAGGCCAGAGCTTGCACAAGACCAGATCAACCGCCGCAAAGGCCAATAAAAGCAGGGCGAATTGCCGGAACAACCAAGCGCCAAGGCCCCCTATCCGCCCAGATTGTCGACGCGCAGCCGCCCTAAAGCGCGGCGGCGAGTCGCGTTCCCTGATCAATCGCCCGCTTTGCGTCCAGTTCGGCTGCCACATCCGCGCCGCCGATCACATGGACCGTGCGT
>JALQXR010000019.1:9517-22920 GCA_023263105.1 Marivivens sp.
GTCCGGCGGCTATCAGCGCGTCCGCAAGGCTACGCTCGGGCAATTGTCCGGCACAAAGCACGATCGTATCGGCTTCGATCAGGGTCGGGTTTTCGCGCGCCTCTCCGGTGCTGATCAAAAGACCTTTCTCAGTGATCTCTTCGTAGTTCGCACCGCCCATCATCTTGACGCCCTTCATCTGCAGCGTCGCGCGATGGATCCAGCCTGTCGTCTTGCCCAGACCACGGCCCGGCTTTTCGGCCTTGCGCTGCAACAACGTGACCTGTCGGGCCGGCGCGTCGGGCTTTGGTCCTTCGGGGGACAGGCCGCCACGCGCGGACTCGGGGTCCGCCACGCCCCATTCACGAAGCCATGCCTGCAGGTCCTCGGTCGGGCTTTCGTCGGTCACAAGGAACTCTGCCACGTCAAAGCCGATGCCCCCTGCCCCGATAATCGCCACCCGCGGTCCGACGGGCGCTTTGCCGCGCAGGACATCGATATAGGTCAGCACATTGGGCCCGTCCTGACCCGCAATACCGGGATCGCGCGGCGTCACGCCGGTGGCGACGACGACTTCGTCAAATCCGTCCAGATCGCCGGCCGCGACCGCGGAACCCAGACGCAGCTGCACTCCGGCTTCCTTCAGGGCCACGGCGAAATAGGCCACAAGGCCGTGGAATTCCTCTTTGCCGGGCACCATCTTTGCCATGTTGAGCTGGCCGCCGATTTCGGTCGCGCGATCAAAGAGCGTCACCTTGTGGCCGCGACCTGCCGCCGTGATGGCTGTCGAAAGACCGGCGGGGCCCGCGCCCACGACCGCGATCGATTTCGGACTGTCAGTCGGGGAAATCACAAACTCTGTCTCTGCACAGGCGCGCGGGTTCACCAGACAGGACGTCAGCTTGCCCGAAAACGTGTGATCCAGACAGGCTTGGTTGCAGGCGATACAGGGCACGATGGTTTCGGCCCGCCCGGCCTCTGCTTTTGCAACGAATTCAGGATCGGCAAGGAAGGGCCGCGCCATCGACACCATGTCGGCGCACCCGTCGGCCAGAACGGACTCGCCCACTTCGGGCGTGTTGATGCGGTTCGAGGTGATCACTGGGATCGAGACCTGCCCCATCAGCTTTTTCGTGACCCAGGCAAAAGCGCGGCGCGGCACGCTGGTGGCGATTGTCGGGATGCGGGCTTCGTGCCAGCCGATGCCTGTGTTGAAGATCGTCGCACCAGCCGCTTCGACGAGCTTTGCCAAGGCGACCACTTCGTCGAAAGTCTGCCCGTTGGGCACCAGATCAATCATCGATATTCGGTAGATGACGATAAAGTCCGGCCCGACGGCGTCGCGGACGCGCCGCACGATTTCGACCGGCAGACGCATGCGGTTCTCTAGGCTGCCGCCCCAACGGTCGGTTCGCTTGTTGGTATGGGTCACAAGGAACTGGTTGATGAAATACCCTTCGGACCCCATGACTTCGACGCCGTCATAGCCCGCCTGCTTGGCGCGCACCGCCGCAGTGACAAAATCGGCGATCTGCTTTTCGATGCCGTCTTCGTCCAGCTCTTTTGGCGGGAAGGGGCTGATCGGGCTTTTGATCGCTGAAGCGCTGACGCAGTCGGGCCCATAGGCATAGCGGCCCGCGTGAAGGATCTGCATACAGATCTTGCCGCCGCTGTCGTGGACGCGGTCGGTCACGATCCGGTGGTTGGCGATATCCTTGTCGGTAAATAGCCCCGCAGCCCCCGGAAAAACGCCGCCTTCCTTGCTGGGTGCCATGCCGCCGGTGACCATCAGGCCGACCCCGCCACGAGCGCGCGCGGCATAGAATTCGGCAACACGGTTCCAATCCCGCGTTTCTTCCAGACCCGTATGCATCGATCCCATGAGCACGCGGTTCTTTAGCGTCGTAAACCCTAGATCAAGCGGGGCAAGCAGATGCGGATAAGCGTTGGACATGGGACCTCCTCCAATTCGGGGCAGCATTACCAATGTTTACCTAAAGGTCACGATGGAACGCGGCGTCACCGGTTCACGAGGTCTCGACGCAATGACGGCGGAAGGCGCGCTTGAGCATGTCCAACTCTGCCCGCAACAGGTCCAGCTCGGCGCGATAGTCTTCGCCCAGCGCTTCGCCCGCGCTGATCGCAAAGTCGCCCAGACGTTCCTCAGAGGTGGCATCGACGATCAAAAAGGTTTGCATGCCGTCCGCAAGCGTGTGCACCGGAACCGGCACCCGAAGCAGCCAACCCCGATCCTCTGGCAGAGGCGTGACCTCTACCCCTTCCAGACCGCGGCCCAGATGGGTGACCTTGACCGAAGGGAGGCCCCCGCCCTCGACCGAGCCGGTCAGCACCCCTTCCCACACGCCTTCGATCATCTTTGTCTTGGTCAGAATCAGTTTAGTCATCGGCTCCTCACAATTCGGCGCGTGGATGGCGGCTGAGCGTAAGATCGCGAACGGTCACCTGGTTCATTTCGGGGCCTTCGAAGATCAGGTCGAGCCAAAGCTTTTCGACCCGCTTTTCGTTCAGCTTAGAGTAGGCAAGGTCGAATTCGACGGCGAAAGACGACTCTGTCAACGGCAGTTCTCTGACAATCTGTTCGGTGTTGGGCCCGTGCTGCACGTTCAGCCGCGCAAAGATTTCAAGCGGCTTTTCAAATTCGATAACCGGATCCAGCCGAATAAGATGTTTGCGCGACAGCCCTTGGCAACTGCTTTCGGGCAGGTCCAGCACCAGACTCAGAAAAGAGCCGTCAAACCGGAAAACGTCCATCCGCAGACCAAATGGCGCAAGGTCAGTCGAACGCTGGTTGCGCAATTGCCGGATCGTCAGTTCGCTGACGTCGCAGTCGTGGAACAGGGTCAGTTCCTCGCCCAGTTTGGTGCGGGTCTCGACGCCAGAGTCGCCTTTGGACGGCAGCGGCATCCGCCAGAGCATCGGGCGCCACGACCAGTCGGTGCCGGCCGGAACAGGAAATTGATCCGACCCGATAATCGGCAGGGCCAGTCGCGAATCCGCGATGCGAAGCAAGGTGTTAAGCCGTTCCGAAAGCTGGCGCGCGCGGGATCTGTCCTTGCGCAGGGCATCCAGATCGACCCGTTCCGCACGAGCGGACGCATTCTGCCATCGGCGAAGCGATAGCCGATGCGCAAGTCTGTCGAACAATGCCATTCCTTCGCAATCCTGTAATTCAGAGAATCGGCCCAAGCCGATCCATTAATTGTCTCTAACTAGTCGCCAACGGTTTCCAAAATAGAAACGGCTTCCAGCAGAATTTAGCTGGAAGCCGTTGAAATGTAAGCCCTGATCAACAGGGCTGACGCGTGGTTTGTCGATCAGAGGTCCATATAGATATGGGTTTCTTCCTTAGCGCCCGGATGCGTGACCGCACCTTTGACGGTCGACCCGACTAGCTGGGCGTATTTCCAAAGCGCACCAGAGGCATAATTGGTCGGGCGCGGTCCGGCCCAGTTTGCCAGCCGGTCGGCAAGTTCTTTGTCGCTGAGCGCGACCGAGATTTCGCCCGTCACCGCATTAAGCGTGATCACGTCCCCGTCCTTCAACAGGCCGATCGGCCCGCCTTTGGCGGCTTCCGGACCGACGTGTCCCACGCAGAACCCGCGGGTTGCGCCAGAGAAGCGGCCATCGGTGATCAGAGCGACCTTCTTGCCCATGCCCTGACCAGAGATCGCGGCAGTGGTGGCCAGCATTTCGCGCATGCCCGGACCGCCCGAGGGGCCTTCGTTGCGGATGACGATCACTTCGCCTTCCTTGTAGGACCGTGCCTTGACCGCTTCGAAGGCGTCTTCTTCACATTCAAAGACGCGCGCGGGGCCGGTAAAGACTTGCTCCGCGGCGCTCATCCCTGCGACTTTCACGATCGCGCCTTCGGGGGCAAGGTTGCCCTTCAGGCCCACGACGCCGCCGGACTTGGTCAGCGGGGTTTCGACCGGATAGATCACGCGGCCATCGGCCTCGGCGGTGATCAGGTCCAGTTCTTCGCCCATCGACCGGCCCGAAGCGGTGATGCAGTCTTCGTGCAACAGGCCGGCCTTGCGCAGTTCCTTCATCACGACGGGCACGCCGCCGACTTCGTAAAGGTCCTTGGCAACGTATTGGCCGCCCGGCTTGAGGTCGACAAAGTAGGGCGTGTCGCGGAAAATTTCGCAAACGTCGAACAGGTCAAAGTCGATGCCGGCTTCGTGGGCGATTGCGGGCAGGTGCAGGCCCGCGTTGGTCGAGCCGCCGGTGCAGGCAACAACCCGTGCGGCGTTTTCGAGGCTCTTGAGCGTCACGATATCGCGGGCGCGGATGTTCTTTTCCAGCAGCGCCATGACAGCCTCGCCCGAGGCCACGCCATACTGGTCGCGGCTTTCATAGGGGGCCGGAGCGCCCGAGGAATTCAGCAGCGCAAGTCCGATGGCTTCGGACACGCAGGCCATGGTGTTGGCGGTGAACTGGCCGCCGCAGGCACCCGCGCTGGGGCAAGCCACGCGCTCCAGGATCGCGAGTTCGGCGTCCGAGAAGTTTCCGGCCTGATGTTTGCCGACCGCTTCGAACACGTCCTGAACGGTCACGTCTTTGCCGTTCAACCGACCCGGAAGGATCGAACCGCCGTAGATAAAGACCGACGGGACGTTCAGACGGACCATCGCCATCATCATACCCGGAAGGGATTTGTCGCAACCGGCCAAACCGACCAGAGCGTCATAGCAGTGACCGCGCATCGTCAGTTCAACGGTGTCGGCGATCGCTTCGCGGCTGGCCAGCGACGACCGCATGCCTTCGTGACCCATGGCGATACCGTCGGTGACGGTGATCGTGGTGAATTCACGCGGCGTGCCGCTTGCGGCCTTTACGCCCAGCTTGACCGACTGCGCCTGACGGTTCAGCGCAATGTTACAAGGCGCGGCTTCGTTCCAGCAGGTCGCCACCCCGATCAGCGGCTGGTGGATGTCTTCTTCGTCCAGACCCATCGCGTAATAATACGACCGGTGCGGCGCGCGCGACGGGCCTTCGGTAACGTGGCGGCTGGGAAGCTTGGATTTATCAAAATGACGGGTCATCGGGCCGATCCTTGCGTAAAGTGTCGCGAAACGGTCTAAAAGAGCGTCCGTCAGTTCACAAGCAACATTCGCCCGATTGCGGCCTCTGGCGGCGATGTTACTGTCGGTCGCATGCCCCGAGATCGCTTTCCTTCCGCCTACACCGCTTACCGTTCCCGCGTCGGATCGGCCGGAGACCCCGCCTCTGCGCCGCAAATCGCAATGGTCGTCGCCGCAGTCGCCGCGGGCTTTGTTTTTCTTCCGGGCATGCTGGCCGCGTTCTTGCTGCCGCCCGGCCTGTTTGCCGAATACACCTCGGGCACCAGCGCGCTGGGACTGACCCTGCAATTGTCGGGTTTTGCGATTCCCTTGTGGATCCTTCGGGTGATGATGCGGCGGGTCCACGATCAAGAGACCGCCGTCGCATTTGGCCGGACGGACTATGTTTTTGACGGGGCGCGGCTGGCCTTTGTGAATGTTTTCGTCGTCCTTTTTGTGTTCGAGGCCATGCCGCCGTGGCCCGATGCCTCTACCTACGTCGCGGTGCGTCCTGTCGCGACTTGGGCTTTGGCGCTGGGGCCCGGGATACTGGCGATCCTGGTTCAGGTGACCGCCGAAGAGGGCTTTTTCCGCGGATACCTGCAGCAACGGCTGGCCGCTCTGGACGGGCGGCCTCTGGTTTGGATGGTCGCGCCCAGCGTCTTTTTCGGAGCCCTTCATTATTTCAACGGCTCGGGTCCCGCCGAGGGTGTGCTTTGGGCGCTGTTTGCCACTCTGCTGGGGCTTGCCTGCGCCGACCTGACCGCGCGGCACGGAACCATCGGACCGGCAATCGGCCTGCACCTAACCATGAACATCTTTTCATTTTGCATCGTCGGAATGGACGGAGCGCCGCAATCGGGGCTGGCTTTGTTCCTGCTGCCGTATCAGGACCGGTCGCTGTTCGAATTCGGGCTGTCCGACCTGCTTAGCCCGTGGGGTGTGTTTCAAGCTCTGAGCCTGACACTTTATGTCGGGTGTCTGTGGCTTGCGGCGCGTATCGGGATCAGGCGCTGATTGCATTTCCTTGTCCCTCGGCTTATTCCCAAAGACTGACAGGCAAGGGGTTTTGCATGAACTGGATCACGAACTACGTTCGCCCGACAATCAACTCGCTCTTTTCACGCCGTGAGGTGCCGGAAAACCTGTGGACCAAGTGCGAAGAGTGCGGAACGATGCTGTTCCACCGCGAGCTGGCAGAGAATCTGAACGTCTGCGGCAACTGCGGTCATCACATGGTGATCACGCCGCGGGCGCGGTTTACAGCGCTGTTCGACAACGGGACTTTCACCGAGGTCAAAGTCCCCGAGCCGATCGCCGACCCGCTGCAGTTCCGCGACCAGAAAAAATACAGCGAACGGATGAAGGGCGCGCAGAAGTCCACCGGCGAACGCGAAGCCATGCTCGTCGCCAAAGGAGAGATCGGCCAGACCCCGATCGTCGCCGCGGCGCAGGACTTTTCCTTTATGGCCGGTTCGATGGGCATGTATGTCGGCAACGCCATCATCGCCGCCGCCGAAGAAGCCGTTAAGACCAAGCGCCCGCTGGTTCTGTTCTCTGCTGCCGGCGGGGCCCGTATGCAAGAAGGCATCCTGAGCCTGATGCAGATGCCCCGCACGACCGTCGCGGTCGAAATGCTGAAAGACGCGGGCCTGCCCTATATCGTTGTCCTGACCCACCCGACCACCGGCGGGGTGACCGCGTCCTATGCGATGCTGGGCGACGTGCAGATCGCCGAACCCAACGCGCTAATTTGCTTTGCCGGTCCCCGCGTGATCGAACAGACCATCCGCGAAAAGCTGCCCGAAGGGTTCCAGCGCGCCGAATACCTTTTGGATCACGGCATGCTGGACCGCGTCACGCCGCGCACGCAGATGCGGGACGAGCTTATCACCATCATCCGGATGCTGATGAACAAAGAGCCTCTGGCAGTCGCAGTCGCGGCACCGGCCAAGCCCGAAGGCGAAGCCAAGGCAGAGGCGCAGCAAGAGGCCCCCAAAAAGTGACCAAAGGATCAGACGTCATCCTTGAACGGATGATGGCGTTGCACCCAAAGGTCATCGACCTGACGCTTGATCGCGTCTGGCGACTGCTGGAGGCCGTCGACAATCCCCAAGACAGGCTGCCGCCCGTGATCCACATCGCGGGCACCAACGGCAAAGGCTCGACGCAGGCCATGATCCGCGCGGGGCTCGAGGCGGCGGGGAAGCAGGTCCACGCCTATACCTCGCCCCATTTGGCGCGGTTCCACGAACGGATCAGGCTGGCCGGCGATCTGATCACCGAACAGGCCCTGACCGAAGTGCTGGACCGCTGCTATAGCGCCAACGGCACAGAGCCGATCACCTATTTCGAAATCACGACTGTCGCGGCTCTGATGGCCTTTGCGGAAACGCCCGCCGATTACACTTTGCTTGAGGTCGGATTGGGCGGGCGGCTGGATGCGACCAACGTGATAGCCAAACCCGCGCTTACCATCATCACGCCGGTCGATCTGGACCACCAGCAATACCTTGGCGACACGATCGCCAAGATAGCCGGCGAAAAGGCCGGAATCATCAAACGCGGAGTCCCCTGTGTCGTCGGACCTCAGCACGACGAAGGGCTAGAGGTCATCGAACGTATCGCAGCCCGTCTGGACGCGCCGGTCTTTGCCTACGGACAGCATTGGCACGTCGGAACCGAACACGGACGGCTGATCTATCAGGACGAAACCGGCCTATTGGACCTGCCGATGCCGAACCTGCCCGGACCGCACCAGATCCAGAACGCAGGCAGCGCGCTTGCCGCGCTTCGGGTGTTGGGATTTGACGAAGCCGCGTGCGAAGCAGCCGTGACCCGCGCGTTCTGGCCGGCGCGGATGCAGCACATGACCGAAGGACGACTGGTGGAAATGGCTCGCCCGGCCGAGTTGTGGCTGGATGGCGGGCATAACCCTCATGCCGGACGCGCCTTGGCCCAGACCCTGCGCCAACAGCCTGACCGTCCGACCCACCTGATCTGCGGCATGCTGAACACAAAGGACATCGGCGGCTATCTGCGCCCCTTGGCCGATGTCGCGGACGGGCTGACCGCCGTTTCGATTCCGGGCGAGCCGAACACGATTCCAGCCGAAATAACCGCTGCCGAGGCTCGGAAAGCCGGACTCGACGCCTCGACCGCCGACTCTGTCGAAGACGCGATCAAAGAGGTGATCCGCACCCACCCGCGGTCGCGCATCCTGATTTGCGGCTCGCTCTATCTGGCTGGCCACGTCCTGAGGCTGAACGAATGATCCGCGCCGCCGCCATTGCCCTGGTGCTTCCTGCGACGGCGATGGCTGCGGATTACAACTTTTGCTGGGCCGGTGCCGGTGGTTATTCGATGACGGGGGTCATCAGCTTTCCGGATGCCCTGCTGTCGAAACAGGTCATCACCGAAGCCGACGTGACCAGGTTCGAGATCACCGGCTATCAAAACTCGGTCCCGATCGGCACGTGGAGCCTGTCAGAGCGAACCCGTTCGTCCACGTGGCACCTGCGCTTTCTGCCGCAAGAGATGCGGTTCCCGACCGGCGGCAGCTTTCCCGGTCCCGACAGTCAGGGGTGGAACGCAGACGGAGAGGTCGAGGATTGCGGGCGCCGTGGGTTCGGCTTCAACTCTGGCAACTATGCGCAGGACATCTGCCTTTACGGGGTCTGGGTGCGGCAATCGTCGATCCCGCCAGAAACGCCGCTTTATGCGACCACCGGACCGGTGACGCCCGATTGCCGCTTCGTCGATATGACCAGCTGAAACGCAAACGGGACCCCGAAGGGTCCCGCCGCTGACTTTGTGATGACGTCGATCAGGCTGCTTTGGCCGCTTCGACCGAAGCTTCGAGGATATCGAGCGCTTCGTTGAAATGGTTGTCCGGAATGGTGATCGGAGCAAGGAACCGCACCACGTTTCCGTAGACACCGCAGGTCAGCAGGATCAGGCCACGCTTCAGCGCTTCGTCCTTCACGCGGGCGGTAAAGCCTGCGTCCGGAGTCTTGCCATCAAGCGCGTTGAATTCGACCGCAACCATGAAGCCCGGGCCACGGATGTCCGCGATCTGCGGAGTGGTGGCGCGCAGGGACTCCAGACGCTGGCGCAGCTTCGAGCCAAGGACGTTGGCGCGGTTGCACAGGTCTTCTTCCTCGATCACGTCCAGAACGGCGTTGGCCGCAGCGATGCCCAGCGGGTTACCGCCATAGGTGCCACCCAGACCGCCGGGGTTGGCGCTGTCCATGATTTCGGCGCGGCCGGTCACGGCAGCAAGCGGAAGACCGCCAGCCAGACCCTTGGCCATCGTGGTGATGTCCGCAGCGACGTCGTAGTGATTCATCGCAAAGAGCTTGCCCGTACGGGCGAAACCGGTCTGAACCTCGTCCGCGATCATGACGATGCCATGTTCGTCGCACAGCTTGCGGATACCGCGCATCAGTTCTGCGGGCGCAGAGTAGAAACCGCCTTCGCCCTGAACCGGCTCGAGGATGATCGCAGCGACGCGCGACGGGTCGAGGTCGGCTTTGAACAGCTGGGTGATGCCCTTCATCGCGGTTTCGACGCTGGTGCCGTGCAGTTCGATCGGGAACGGGACGTGGTAGATGTCCGGCATCATGGTACCAAAGCCCGCCTTGTAGGGCTGGACCTTACCGGTCAGCGACATGCCCATGAAGGTACGTCCGTGGAAGCCGCCGCCAAACGCGATGACAGCCTGACGACCGGTGTGGAAACGCGCGATCTTGACCGCGTTTTCAACAGCTTCGGCGCCGGTCGTGACGAACACGGTGCGCTTTTCAAAATCGCCCGGAACCAGCGAATTCAGACGCTCGCCAAGACGGATGTAGTTTTCGTAAGGAAGCACCTGATGGCAGGTGTGGGTGAACGAATGCAGCTGCTTTTCGACGGCAGCCATGACTTTGGGGTGACGGTGGCCAGTGTTGACCACGGCGATACCAGCGGCAAAGTCGATATAGCGGTTGCCTTCGACGTCCCAAACTTCCGAGTTCTCGGCACGGTCCACATAGATCTGGGTCATCATGCCGACGCCACGTGCGATCGCCGTCTGGCGCCGCTGTGCGATTTCTGCGTTCTTCATCTGTAATTCCTCATACAGTCACCGGCTCAATCCGGGTGCCAGAGTCACTTTCCGGCCAACGCGCGCAGCATATCCGAGCCATTTGCACATGCCAGAAGAAAATGATCAAATTATTCGCAGGACGCTAAAGTTCGCGCCACGTGGAAAAAATTGCGGTCCCACCATCAGCGGGATTGACCGCGAATCACCTGTTGACCTAGAATCACTTCAACGCCGGATCCGATCAACGGCCATCCGGCAACCTTTTTGGCAGGGACAGCGGGGCGAACCAAAGGTTCGTCCTTCTGTTTTTTGGGGCTCCGATCAGGTCGCCAGACCCCAACCTTCGGCCTGCATTTCCCGCAAACGGCTGGCCGTTCTTTCGAATTCGAACACCCCTTCGCCTTCGGTATACAGCATTTCGGGCTCTGCCGCGGCCGAGCAGATCAGCCTGACCTTTGCCTCGTAAAGCGCGTCGATCAGCGTCACGAACCGTTTGGCCGCGTTGAAGTTCTCGGAGCTCAGCTGCGGAATATCCTCCAGGATCAGAACCCGCGCCGTACCGGCCAACGTCAGATAATCCGCAGGCCCCAGCGGCTTGCCGCAAAGATCAAAGAAGCTGGCCCGCGCAACGCCGTTGTGGAACTGCGGGATTTCGACCTTTCGGCCTTTGACCGACAGTTGCAGCGGCGCGGACTGCTTGCCCCCGAAGCCGTCCCAGATCGCATCGATGGCCGCGCGGGCAGCGGCGGTGTTGGGGGTGAAATAGGTGGTCTCTCCGGCCAGACGGCCTTGGCGATAGTCCGTCTGGCTGGACAATTCCCACACCGTCAAACGCGCCTTGAGCATCTCGATAAAGGGCACGAACAACTGCCGGTTCAGACCGTTCTTATACAGGTCATCGGGCGGTCGGTTCGACGTCGTGACGACCGTGACACCCGCAGCAAAGAGCTTTTCAAACAGCCGCCCCACGATCATCGCGTCGGTGATGTCCGAGATCTGCATTTCGTCGAAAGCAAGGAACCGGACTTCTTTCGCAAGGGTCTCGGCCACCGGAGCGATCGCATCGTCCACGCCACGGGCACGGGCCTTGCCCATTTCGGCGTGGACCCACTGCATGAAGGCATGGAAATGAGCGCGCCGTTTCGGCACCGTCACCAGATCGCAAAGCAGGTCCATCAGCATCGACTTGCCGCGCCCGACACCGCCCCAAAGATAAAGCCCCGTCACCGGCTCGGGCGGCTTGGCGAACCAGCCCCGCTTGACCGGCTGGGCAAGACCCGCGCGGATACGCTCTAGTTCATCCAGAACCGCCTCTTGGGCGGGATCTGCGCGCAGGCCGCCTTCTGCGACGGCGGAATAATAGGTGTCAGAGACGGTCATATACGTCAGATAGCGGCATGCTGCGGCGTTGAAAAGCGCGGTGACCGCAATGCGGCGCGCACCATCGGGGATTGACGCCCCGACACCAAAAGGCGTTGAGTGCCCCCATCACAAAGGCAGTGAGCTCTGATGACCAAATCCACCCCGTTGTTTACGCCCGTCCTGATCGTTGGCTGCATCATCGTGATGACCGGCTTTGCGATCCGCGCTTCTTTCGGGGTCTTCCAGATCCCCATCGCCGAGGAATTCGGCTGGCTGCGGGCGGACTTCAGCCTTGCCATCGCGATCCAGAACCTTGCATGGGGCATCGGGCAACCGATCTTTGGCGCGATCGCCGAAAAAATCGGGGACCGGAAAGCCATCGTCATGGGCGCCATCGCTTATGCGCTGGGGCTGGTCCTGTCGGCGGGGGCAACCACCCCCGGCGCGCATCAGTTCTATGAAATCTTTGTGGGCTTTGGCGTTGCGGGCACGGGCTTTGGCGTCGTGCTGGCGGTTGTCGGTCGCGCCAGCTCGGACGACAACCGGTCCATGAGTCTGGCCATCGCGACCGCAGCGGGGTCTGCCGGTCAGGTGTTCGGCGCGCCGCTGGCCGAAGGTCTTTTGACCGTGATGACATGGCAATCGGTGTTTCTGGTTTTTGCCGGCATGATCCTTGCCACGCTCGCCTTGCTGCCGCTGATGCGCGCGCCGGTTTCCGCCAGCAAAGCGGAACTGCAAGAGTCGATGGGAACCGTCCTGCTCCGGGCGATGAAGGACCCGTCCTACACCATGATCTTTTTGGGGTTCTTTTCCTGCGGCTACCAGCTGGCCTTTGTCACCGCGCATTTTCCTGCGTTCGTGACCGAAATGTGCAGCCCGATCGAGGGCGGAGGCATGCTGGCCGGTCTGGGGATCAGCACGACCTCGGCCTTGGGGGCGGTCGCGATTTCGCTGATCGGTCTGGCCAATATCGCGGGCACCATCGCCGCGGGCTGGCTGGGCAAGCGCTATACAAAGAAATACCTGCTGGCGGGCATCTACGCGGGCCGGACGATTGTCGCGGCATGGTTCATCCTGACCCCGATGACGCCCGCGACGGTGATCCTGTTCAGCATCGTCATGGGCAGCCTGTGGCTAGCCACCGTGCCCCTGACCTCGGGGCTGGTCGCGCATCTGTACGGTCTGCGGTATATGGGCACGCTTTACGGGATCGTGTTCTTTAGCCACCAGTTGGGCAGCTTTATGGGCGTCTGGCTCGGCGGTCGGCTTTACGACATCTACGGCAATTACAACGCCGTCTGGTGGGTCGGAGTGGGCGTGGGCGCGTTTTCGGCCCTGATCCACCTGCCGATCCGAGAGAAACGGCGGTCGGTCGCGGCAGCCTAGACGGGCCAGCGCGCCAGCACTTCGGACGCGGTTCGGTCGGCGTGGGTATAGGGCAGACCGTGCCCAGCATCCTCGACCACGACTTGGTCGGCGTCAGGGTTCAGCGCGGCCAGAGCATCCTTTGCCGACAACGGGATCACGTCGTCCAGCGCGCCCCAGATCGCCAGCACCGGAATACCCGCAGACCGGATCGAGTCGTGCTCTGCCCGCAGCGCGTCGCCCAGCATCCCTTGGATCGACGACGCAACCGCAGCGCGGTAGCCGCGCATGGACAGTTCGGCCATCTGGATGTCGTGGATGCCCGCCACATCGACCTTTTCGCCGCGCGCAGCGTCGATCCCCGTCTCCAGCGATTTCACCCCTGAAACGTGGTAGAGCCACTGACCAACAAAGCGGTTGCCCTGCATCATGCCCAGCGCCTTGCCGCCGATATCGATCGTGCCGGCGGCAGTCAAAAGAACCACACCCCGAACGCGGTCGTGCCGCGCGGCGAACTGGGTCACGAT